>JBGSNB010000151.1:0-1552 GCA_041739835.1 Parvularculaceae bacterium
GCCGCGATCGCCAATGACGGCGCCGCCGCGCCGTCCGCCGATCCGCCGGCGACGACCTGCATCGACGGCGCTTTCGCCCAAACGCTGAAGGACGGCTTTGCGCGGCTCGAAGAGCGAAAAGTCGAATTCGCCGAAGAAACCGAGACCGCGAAAGTCTTCGCGGCGCATGTCGAAAAGCGCCTTGGCGAGCTTGAAGCGCTGAACAAGTCCGTCGCCGCGTCCCTGCAGGCGATCGAGGCGGCGCGGAACGAAGACGCCCGCCGCGTCGCCGCCATTTATGAGCAGATGAAGCCGGCGCTTGCCGGCGCGATCATCGGCGCGATGGACGCCGACTTCGCGGCGGGACTGCTGCTCGCGATGAACGCCGAGAGCGCTTCCGCGATCATGGCGACGCTTAACGCCGACCGCGCCTATGCGATCACGGTGCTGATGGCCGGCGCCGCGAAGGACGCCGCACATGCCGCTAATTGACAGCCGGGAACTCGAAAGGCGCCGCCGCTCATGACCAGCCTGCTTGGAATCGCCATCACGCTCGTCATGGTGTTCGGCGGCTATATGTCGGCCGGCGGCAAGCTTGAGATCATCCTGCATTCGCTGCCGCATGAGATGATCATCATCGGCGGCGCGGCGATCGGCGCCTTCGTCGTCGGCAATGATCTGGCGGTGATCAAGCACACCATCGCCGACATCGGCAAAGCGCTCAAAGGCCCGAAATGGAAGCGTGCGGACTATAACGACGTGCTGTGCCTGATGTTCGAACTCTTGCGGCTCGCGCGCGAAAGCGCCGTCCGGGTCGAGGCGCATATCGAAACCCCTTCGGAATCGACGATCTTCCAGCGCTATCCGAAAATCGCCGCCGACAAGGACGCGGTCGAGATCATCTGCGACACCATCCGTTCGATCCTGATGAATTTCAACAATCCGCATCAGGTCGAGGAGCTTCTCGAAAAGCAGCTTGAGGCGATGGAGCATGACAGCATGCACGGCGCCCACGCGCTGCAGAAAATGGCGGACGGGCTTCCCGCGCTCGGCATCGTCGCGGCGGTGCTCGGCGTCATCAAGACGATGGCGTCGATCGACAAGCCGCCGGAAGTGCTCGGCCAGATGATCGGCGGCGCGCTGGTCGGGACGTTTCTCGGCGTCTTCCTCGCCTATGGCCTGGTCGGCCCGCTCTCCGACAAGATCGCGTCGGTGCAGATGCAGGACCAGCGCTTCTATTCGCTGATCCGCGAGACGATCGTCGCGAGCCTGCACATGCACGAGCCGCAGATGTGCGTCGAGGTCGGACGCCGCGCCGTGCCGAAAAAGGACCGTCCGAGTTTCGGCGAGGTGGAGGAATCCCTGAAAGCGCTGAAGAAGGAAGCTGCATGATGAAGCGAGCGGCGATTTCGGCAGTGCTGCTGGCGTTCGCGCTTCGCCCCGCGGTCGCCGAACCGGCGCCGAGCGACGGCGACAAGGACCGCATCGAGCAGGCGCGCGCCTCGTTGCAGGAGCGCCTGTCCGATGCGCAGTCGAAGGGCGTCGTCCTGCTGAAGGGCGATGCGGGACCTTC
>JBGSNB010000190.1:0-2112 GCA_041739835.1 Parvularculaceae bacterium
CGCCAAGGCGCATGGCGGCGATCTGAGGCTGGCGCAAAACGGTTCGAGCGGCGCGGTCTTCGCGCTGACGCTGCCGGCGCGCCGGCCGCCCGCTCAGTAAGCGCCGACGCCGCCATCCGGTTCGCGCGGATCCGCTGCGCCGAGAAGCGTCTTGCCTTCGCGCATCACTGTATTCGTGCGGCCGAGAGGCCGCTGCAGCAGCTGTCCGTCGGGGCCGCGCGCAAAGATGAAGCCGCGCTCCTCCATCAGGCGGATCGTGTCGACCGGCACGCCCGGCTCGGCGATGATGCGGTCCGGCTGCCATTGATGATGCACCTTGGGCGCCGCGTTCGCCTGCATCGGATTCATGCCGAATTCGAGGATGTTGAGCACATTCTGCAGAACGACCGTGATGATCGTCGAGCCGCCGGGCGATCCGGTCGCGAACACGGCCTTTCCGTCCTTGACGACGATCGTCGGCGTCATTGACGACAGCGGCCGCTTGCCGGGCTCGATCTCGTTGGCGCGCGCGCCAAGCAGTCCGAAGCCGTTCGGCGCGCCGGCCTTCGCGGAAAAATCGTCCATTTCATTATTCAACAGGAAGCCGGCGCCGTCGACGGAATAGGAATTGCCGAAGGTGAAATTCAAGGTCGTCGTCACCGCGACCGCGTTGCCGGCGGCATCCATCACCGAGTAATGCGTTGTCTGCTCGCTTTCATCGAGCGGCCCCAGTCCCGGCTTCACCGTCTCGGACTTCGTCGCGCGCCCGATCCTGATCGCGCCGCGCAGGGTTTCGGCATAGGCCTTGTCGATGAGGCGCGCGACCGGGACCTTGATGAAATCGGGATCGCCGAGATATTCGGACCGGTCCGCATAGGCCCGTCGCATCGCCTCGACGAGGAGCCCGAGATAATCCGCGCTGTTATGCCCGAGGCTTCGCAGATCATAGCCTTCGAGCACATTCAGCATTTCAATGAGGTGCACGCCGCCCGAGGACGGCGGCGGCATCGAGACGATCTCGTAGCCGCGAAAGTCTCCCGTGACCGCCGCGCGTTCGGCCGCGTCGTAGTTTTTCAAATCCTCGCGCGTGATGAGGCCGCCATTCGCCGTCATTTCCTTGACGATCAGGTCGGCGACCGCGCCCTCGTAAAAACCGGCAGCGCCTTGTGCAGCGATCGCCTTCAGGGTTTTGGCGAGGTCTTTCTGGACGAGCGTTTCGCCGCGCGCATAGGGCGATCCGTCCGCCTTCAGCAGATAGGCCCTTGTCGAGGGATCGCGCTCGAAACGTTCGCGATATTCGCCGAGCGCATCGGCGAGCGCGCCCGACACCGGAAAGCCCTTGTCGGCGAGCCGGATCGCCGGCGCCATCACGTCCTTCAGCTTCATCGTGCCGTAATTTTCGAGCGCCGTTGTCAGGCCCATCACCGACCCTGGCACGCCCGACGACAGATGGCTGAAGCGCGCCCGCATGTTGTCGACCTCGCCGTCGGCGTCGAGAAACATGTCGCGCGTCGCGGCGGCCGGCGCCTTCTCGCGGTAATCGATGGCGATGACCTCGTCGCGGTCGGCAAGCTTGATCAGCATGAATCCGCCGCCGCCGATATTGCCGGCCTGCGGGTGCGTCACCGAGAGCGCAAAGCCGGTCGCGACCGCCGCATCGACGACATTGCCGCCCTTCGCCAGAATGTCGCGACCGACTTCGGCGGCGAGCAGGTCTTGCGCCGCGACGATGCCGCGATCCGCTTTGACGGCGTGAAAAAGCGAGGGATAGGACAATAGCGCGTTGGCGGCGGCGGCGTCCGCCGGCTCGATCTCATCGGCGTCGATCGACGAAATCGCCTGCGCAGGAGCCGGCGACGCGCCAACCACCCACAAGGCGGCCGTAGCGCCGAGCAAGACAATCCAGCGAAAGCGCATTCTTGATTCTCCGTTGACGCCAGCCCTTTGCGCCGACCATCGCAGAGATCATGCGCCGGCGCAAAGGCGCCTGGCGCCCTTCGCTAGGCGCTAGCTCCCGCGCGGTCTATCGTTGCGCGGACCGCCACACCGGAGCCTTCGCGCATGACCGCCAGAACCGGCGCCAACAACGACATCACCGACGTGCCCGGCATACTGGTCGGGCAGGCGCAGGAC
>JBGSNB010000221.1:0-3125 GCA_041739835.1 Parvularculaceae bacterium
CATTCCCGCAGGCGAGCGACGCTCGCACCTGCTGATCGAGACGACGCCGGTCCGAACGCCGCTTCGCCGGGCCGGCGGCGGCCTTGAGGTCGATATCGAGCTTGGCCTGTCGACGCCGGTCATCTTGCGCGGCGGCGCGGCGGTGCCGAGCGTTTCGTTTGCGCAGACCCGCCTTGTCAGGGACAGCGAAGGGCTGCTGGAGATCGAGACGACGCTGGCGCGCACGGGTCGATATTCCGCCTACGGACATCTGACCGCGGAAATGAAGCGCGGCGGAGAAACCGGCGCGCTCGCGGAAATCCGCAATGTCGCCGTGCATGTCGATGCGAACGCGCGGCGCCTGACGATCCCGCTCGGGCAAAACGCGCTGCCCCCGGGGCTGCTCACGCTGCGCTATGTCGGCGACGCCGAATATGCCGGTCGCGCTTTCGCGGAAAAGACGTTTGAAATCGCGCCCCCCGAATAGGCGCGGGGCCGCGTCCTAGCGCAGGTCGCCGATATCGAGCATGGAAAGCCGGTCGCCGCCGAAATTGGCGACGCGGCAGAAAACCCCTTTGGCCGCCAGCGTATCGCACAGCGCTTTGGCCTTCTCGCGCGAGGAAAAGCCGCCGCCGACGAGGCGCAGATATTCGCCCTTGCCGTCGATCGACACTTTCTCGATCCGCGGCTCAAGCAGGCCGAGCTCGTCCGGATTCTCGCGCTGGAGTTTTTTCCAGCCGGCGCTCGCCTCCTCCGCCTGCCGATAGGAGGCGAGGTGCACGCCCCACAACACGCTCGTCAGCTTGATCTCGGGGCTCTCCGCTTCGTTCTCGAATATCTGCTCGGTTGATGCAAAGCTCGGCTGAACTAAACGCGGCGCATTGTCGACCGGAACCGGCGCGCCGGAATGCGCGATATCGGCTTTGGGCGCCGCGACGACGGGGGCGGCGGGCGCGGTTGACGGAGTCTTGTCGATGGCCGCCGCTTGCGTCGCGGCCGGGCCCTCTTTCAGCAAGTCGACCGCTTTGCCCTGTGCGGCCGAGGTCGACTCCAGCGACGCAAGCCTTGCCGTCTTTTTTTCAAGGTCGGCGATTTTGGTCTCGAGCGCGGCGTTTTCTTCCTTTAGCGTCTCAACTTCGGATTGAAGCGCGACCGCGCGCTCGCGCGTCCTTTGCAGTTCGCTGGTCTGCGACGCGACAATATCGGGATCCGCGCGTTCGCCCAGAACAGCGCAGCCCTGCGTCAGGGTTGCGATCGCCGCGAGCCCGAACCTTCTCAGGCTCAAGGACGGCGCAGCCTTGAAAGCGCCGAAAGCTTGTCGCATTAGCCTCTCCGACCCGACGCACCCCACCGACAGGACCTATAGCATGCCCGCAGCCGCCGTCGATTCTCAAATAGGGGTCGTCCGCTCGGTAAAAGCGTTGCGCGCCCGGGTCGACAGCTGGCGCAGCGCCGGCGAAAGCGTGGGACTTGTCCCCACCATGGGCGCGCTGCATGACGGGCACCTGTCGCTGATCCGGCGGTCAAACAGCCTGGTCGGCAAGACGGTCGCCAGCATTTTCGTCAATCCCGCCCAGTTTGCGCCGCATGAGGATTTCAGTTCCTATCCGCGCCGCGAAGCGCTCGATCTCGATCTCCTGCAGAAGGCGGGATGCCACCTCGCCTATATTCCGACGCCCGAGGAAATGTATCCGGAGGGCTTTCAGACCTCGATCGCGGTATCGTCACTGACGCAAGGCCTTTGCGGCGCGTCGCGGCCGCATTTTTTCGGCGGCGTCGCGACGGTCGTCGCCAAATTGCTCAATCAGGCGCGCCCGGACATCGCTGTGTTCGGCGAGAAGGATTACCAGCAGCTGCTGGTCATCCGGCGCATGGTGAAGGACCTGAATCTGCAGATCGATATCATCGGCGCGCCGATCTTGCGTGAGGCGGACGGCCTCGCGATGTCGTCGAGGAACGCCTATCTCGACGCCGATGAGCGGGCCGTCGCCGGAAAATTGAACAAGATCCTGAAAGATCTGGCGGCGACGCTCGAAGCCGGCGGCGATATCGAAGCCGCCCTCCGCGCTGGCCGCGAACGCCTCGCCGAGGCTGGTTTTTCAACGATCGATTATCTGGAAGTGCGCAGCGCCGATGCTTTGACGCCAATGGGGCCAGGCGCCGTCGACAGGCCGGCGCGGATTTTCGCGGCCGTCATCCTCGGCAAGACGAGGCTGATCGACAATTGGCCGGTTGAGGCAGCAACCTAAACAGCTTAGTCGGCGCCCCGGATGGCGGTGAGGCCGATGAACGGGCCGCCGGAATAGTGGCAATAGCCGAGCACAAGATCGCCCGGTTCGCCAAGGTCAGCGCAAGAATAGACGATGCCGGTGACGCGCACGCGCTGTGCTTCCAGTTGGGCTGCGGCGCGCAACAAGTCCTCGCCGCCATAAAGGCCGATACGCCGCGCCGCAGACGCCCGGTTTGACGACGGATATTTCCGCCGCAGATCGGACTTCCTGAAAAACAGCGCCCGCGCCTTTACGTAGCCTTCGGTCGACACGCACTTGCCGAAATGATCGTCGATGTCAGCCAATAGCTCGCTCAGGTCGATGACTTGCGCCGCCTCGGGCGGGCAGCTTTCGGCCGCTGGCGCATAGGAGAGTATGATCTGATGCCCTTGGGCTGGATCAGGCGAGTCTTTGGGTCCTTCGCCCGTCGCCGCGACCGGACCGGCTGACGCCGCCATTATCGCGCCCGCCAGCGCGTTCAGCGAGGCGAAAATGTGCATGGCCCGCCAACCGCCGGCTTTTCCAGCATGCCGATTGATCCCGCGCGCGCCGTTCCGTCAGCGACGCCGGTCGACACATAAGCGAGAATTTCCCCGATGCCGTCGCCGGTAAAATCGGCATGGGCGATCTCATAGACCATGGTCTCGCCCTGCCCGATCACGATCTTCCAGACGCCGACCTCAATCTCGGCGATGTCGACCGGCGCCGACGGTTGCGTTTCGCCAAAGCCGGTCGCCTCCGCGCTCGCCATCGAGCGAATGTCGGCGGCTTCCGCGGCGCCGCCGGCAAAATGCGAAATTGCGGCCGGCGCGGCTTTCACCAGCATCGCCAGCGCGCCGCAGGCGCGCTTGAAATATTCCTCGCGCCGCATGTCGG
>JBGSNB010000229.1:0-4498 GCA_041739835.1 Parvularculaceae bacterium
TTCCTGCAGGCGGTCGAGAACGGCGCGGCCGGCGAGCGCTATGACTGGCGCGGCGAGATGGCGTTCGGCTGGGTGAAAGCGCGCGCCGCCTGCGTCGGCAATCTGAAGGCCGACCCGAATGACTGCCCGGCGATCCCCGACGGGCTCGACCTCAGCGAGACCTACGAGACCGAACAGGGGCTCTACGCGCTGACCCGCAACGCCAACGCCCGGCTCGGCGCTTCGACCGACTTTCCGGTGCTGCAGCAGCTGATTTCCGGAACTGGCGTCACCGTCATCGGCAAGGTCGTCGGCAAGCCGTGGCTGCTCGCCGAGGCGGAGGGCAAGGTCGTCGGCTATATCCATGAAAGCCTCGCGATCAAGGCGCCGGGGACCGAGCTTGACCTCGCCGGCGGCCCGCGCCGCCAAGCGACCTTGTGCCGGGGCTATGAGCAGCGATTGTCCTATGGCGGACGATCGGATCTCTTCGAAGGCGTCGCCTGCAAGGAGAACGGCCGCTGGGTCGTCAAGGCGCGGCCCGCGGAAGAGCCGGTGAAGCTGTTCTGACCTCTCAGCCCCCGCTCATCGCGGCGCGGCGCTTCTTCGCGTGTTCCGGCCAGACCTCGCGCCAGTCGTAATATTCCTCGACGGCGAGCGCGCGCGGCGGAATGACGACCCAGGGCTGCTTCGACGCGGTGAAAATGTGGATGTCGGGCGGCAGCAGGTCCGGATTGTCGAGCGTCCCGACACGGATGAATTTGACCTTGTCGCCGGCGCCGGAATAATGGCTCCACAGCGCGATCCGGCATTTCGGGCAGCGCGCGATCTTCTGCCCGGCCCCCGACGCCGTCGGCGTCATCACCATGTCGGGCGCGCCGGTCAGCGTCGTCACGCGGTCCGCTTCGATCATCGCGTTCAGCGCGAACGCCGCGCCGCTCTCCCGCTGGCACCAGCGGCAATGGCAGCAATGCGTGAAGAGCGGGCGGTCATTCATCCGGTAGCGGACTTCGCCGCAATCGCAGCCGCCCTCGGCGGCGAAAGGATCGGTCATGGTCGGTCCATCCTTCGTGACGCGCGCTTGTCCGCGCGCTCCTCAGGATGAAGGACGAGGCCGAATTCCGCAATCTTCATCCTGAGGAGCGATGCGAGAGCATCGCGTCACGAAGGATCCGCGGACAATGCGCGCTCGTGCACGAAATTCTCCGCACGCAATCCCTTTGCGCCATCGTAAAACGCCTTGATTCGCGGCAGGTCCGCCGCGTAGTCGCCGGTGGGCGTGACGGCGCCCGCCAGCGTGATTGTCCGCGTTCCATAATCGAGCACGCTGACGACCAGCGGCGCGCCCGCCGCGTGCGCGATATGATAGAAGCCGGATTTCCACTCGCGCGTCGCCGCCCGCGTCGCCTCCGGCGCGACCGCCAGCACCATGCGCGACGTTTCGCTGAACGCGTCTTTCATCTGCTTGACGAGATCGCTCCCGCCCTTGCGGTCGACCGGAACGCAGCCGAGCCATTTGACAATCCCGCCAAAGGGCCCGGTCGTCAGCTCCTTCTTGCCCATCCAGCGCAGGGGAACGCGGTAATAGCCGGCGGCCGCCAGCATGTTGATCCCGTCCCAGTTCGAGGTGTGCGGGGCGGCGATCAACACCATCTTCGGAATGTCGCGCGGCCAGTCGCCGCGCATCTGCCACCCGGCGAGAGCGAGATACGCCGTACACAGATAACGCCAGATTTCAGAGAACGGCCCGCGAAACGCGCCCGGACGCGCGGTCGAGGGGTCGAAACGGATTTCTTGACTGTCGCTCATGGCGGCGAAGATCAGGCGATTGGCGACGGAAGGGAAGCGCGATCAGCAAGGGTTGCGGGCCTGTCAAAGACGGCGGGCGCCAAGGGAAGCGCCCGCCGTTGATCGCAAAAACCAAAAGGATTGGCTCTGCTCGAGCCAAGCCTGTCCGCCTTGCCTATTTGTTCTTGCCGCCATTTTTAATTTCCGGATCAAGGGTGATGCGCCCGCCGGGGCCGTCGAGGGCGATCGCATATTGATAGGCGTTTTCGGAACTTTCTTCGTCGAGGAAAGTAACGCTGCGCTTGTCGCCGGAAACCGATGGCGGCTGGAAATCCTGCCGCGGCCAGGCATTGGCGCCGAACAGCGGCGCGAAATCCGGCGGCTCGGTCGTTGCGCCTGCCGGCCAGATGGCGATGCCGATCGCTTCATATGGCTGCGCCGGAAAGCGATAGCCGGCGTTGTAGGCGTCATCGCCGAGCGTCACCGTGATCGTCACGTCGCCAGGCGGAAAACCCGAAAGGTCGACGTCGCCGGTGTCCATGGCGATGCCGCCGGCGCAGCCGCCGCCCGGATTGCAGAAGCCGGCGCCGGCGCTGGCGAAATAGGGTGCATTGTTCTTCGTCGGGTCGAGGCCGACGGTGACCGTCGCCGATCCGATCGGCGCGGGCCTTGGCGTTTCTGCGACTAGTTCGGTCGAGGCGGGTTCGGCGGCGACGCTTTCCACCGCCGGCTCGGTTGGCGCCGCTGCGGAGGTCGTCTCCTCGGTTTCTTTGGCGCAGGCCGCGATCAGGATCGCGGCGCTCGCCGCGAGCATCAGGCGTTTGTTCATTGCCGTGTCTCCCTTTTTCATCTGGTTACGGACGATTGTTAATGGCGATCCGGCTGCCGAACCCTGGACCCACCCTTCGTGACGCGATGCTTTCGCATCGCTCCCCAGGATGAAGGAATTCGAAGGCCTGCTTCATCCTGAGGAGCGGGCCAGCGGCCCGCGTCACAAAAGATGGGTTACATGACAAATCCGCCATGCGGCCATAATACACTCCCCGACCATCGGTTGATAGGCCGGGGGCTGAAATTGCCGTGCAAATGAAGGCCCGAAATTCATTGCGCCGCCCCATCGCCGACGACCGCCGCTTTCAACGACGGAAATTCTTCCAGGAGCGCCAGAAATTCCGGATGCTGGTAACCGGCAGCGTACAGCCTTTTGGCAATCACGGACGCCTCAATTGGCTTTCCCGTTTGTGCGTAAGATTCGGCGAGAAGCGCTAACGATTCAGGACCCTGCTTGCTTGCGGTCGGCGCAAGCTTTGCGATAATCTCCCTCCAATCGTTTCCAAATTCGCTGCTTTGACGCGCCCTTCCCGCAAGAGCGCGACAATAACGCTGGACGATAATGGGATCGACATTCTGTCGCAAGACAAGAGGATGGAGTGCGTCTGCAGTCGCCGAAAAATGCGCACGTCCGAGTTCGGGGTTTGACGAGGCTAACTCGATTTCGCCAAGTATGATTTGCGCCTCAGCAAGCGTGATGCCGCGCCACTCGAGTACGTCCTGATTCTTGTGGACTAAAGCGTCAGCCATCTTGATTGCTTTGTCTATTGCTGCTCTCGCCTCCGCGAAATCGCGAGCATGAAGATTCATCGCTCCAAGAACTGAATATGCGAAAGACGAACGATCGGCCAGTACAGCGTTTTCGGGGTCCGCCGCCACCAGCTTGTCAGACAATTGAGTCGCGATCCTTGCAGCGGATAGCGCTTCATCCAGATGATTCACATTTAAAGACAGCTGCGCAAAACTGTATCGCGCTATCAGTGACTGCGTATTGATCGATGAATTGTTAGGGCTATTTTCAAGCGCGCCGGAGTAAAGTTGGAGCTCGGCTGAGCGTGCTGCAATGGCTTCAGAAAACTCTAACTGCCGGTATAGCGCGTCCGCCAACCAAGCATAGGATTGCCCAGCGGACAGAACGCGGTCGATTTTATCTGGATTTTTTTCTGAGAGGCGGAGCGCAATATCTAATGACTTCCGGAAATACGCTTCCGCCTCCGCCGCCTCGCCCTGATCCATCGCCAGGGTGCCAAGATTATTCAGAGCGTACTTGACCTCCGCGTGCCAATCCTCATTCTCCGGATCAATCGCGACGAGGCGGTCGGCGTATTCCTTGTATTGCGTGAAATATTTCTTCGCTTCCGCCGCATCCCCCCGCTGCCAGGCGATATAGCCGACCCAGAAGACCGATTGCGCGTGGTCGAAAATTTGCTGCGTCTTGTCGGGGTTGCGGCGGAGGAGTTCCTCCGTCGTCGCCGCCGCTTCCTTGTATTGCTCCAGCGCCGCGTCGAGGTCGCCTCTTGAATTGTCGACTTCGCCGAGCAGCAATTGCACGCGGGCGCGGCGGCCCAAGGCGTCGGCGTCCAGTTTGTCGAGGTCCTGTTTGCCGTAGCTTTCGTTCAGGCGCTCGGCCACGCTGTCCAGAATATCGAGCCGCCCGACCGCATCCAGCCGCTGGCGCAGATCCGTCAGCATGAATTCGACGAGGCCTTGCGCCTCGTCGCGCTGCTGGTCGGCGTCGATACGGGCGAGAACCGCTGCGTTGCGCTGGTTGACGGCGTAAACCGAGATGCCGGTGAGCACCGCGATCGACGCCGCCATCGCCGACATCACGAGGCGGCGCCTTTGCGCGCGCCTTCGGTCGTCGCGCCGGACCAGCGTGTCGAGGCCGACGCCGAGCATCGCC
>JBGSNB010000278.1:0-1514 GCA_041739835.1 Parvularculaceae bacterium
GCCGCGACAAAGGACAGACGCGCCGTCTCGCTCGCTGACTTGTCATGCGCGACAAGGCTCTTGCGCAGGCTTTCGCCCTTGGCGATGTCGCGCACGGTGCCGCGCACGCAATATCCTTCGCGCAGAAGCGCCAATATCACATGCCGCGCGATGAAGCCGCCGGCGCCGGTCACCAGAATGGTCTCGGTCATAATCGCTCTCCCTGCAGCGGCGGCGGCCCGTCGACGGTCGGGCCGAAAATAGTCTCAAACGCCTGTCGCAGCGCCGCATCTGCGTCGTCAAGCGCCGCCGGAATTCCGAGATCGACGAGGCTGGTGACTCCAAAGCCGGGCGCCGTGACGCCGCAGGGCACGATGCCGCCGAAATGCGACAGGTCGGGTTCGACGTTGAGCGCGATGCCGTGGAAACTGACCCAGTGGCGAAGGCGGACGCCGATGGCGGCGATCTTGTCTTCGTGCGGCGCCTCGCCCGGCCTTGCGCGGTCGACCCAGACGCCGACGCGGTCCTCTCGCCGCTCGCCCCGTACGCCGAATTCGGAAAGCGCGCCGATGATCCAGTCTTCGAGCGACGCAACGAAGCCGCGCACGTCGCGGGCCCGCGACGCGAGGTTCAGCATCGCATAGGCGACCCGCTGGCCGGGCCCGTGATAAGTGAACTGGCCGCCGCGCGGCGACCTGAAGACCGGAAAGCGCGGGTCGAGGAGATCGGCGTCCCGGGCGCTGGTCCCGGCGGTATAGAGCGGCGGGTGTTCCAGCAGCCAGACGGTCTCCGGCGCGCCGCCGCGAATATCGGCGACAAGGCGCTCCATCGCCGCCGACGCCTCGGGATAGGGGACATAGCCCTCGGACCGCGCCCAAACGACCGGAGTTTCCCGTCGGAAGGCAAGGTTTAACGAGGTTCTAACCAAAGGGGCCGATGCTCCGGACGGTTGCGTTGTCCGGGGTATCACCGCCTATGTCCGCTGTCGAACAGATCGACGTCGAAATGACCATTGTGGTCGGCGCCGCCGAAATGCCGTTGGCGGCGGCGATGGCGCTGGGGCGCGGCGCGGTCATTCCGCTCGGCCGCAACGCCGAGGAGCCGGTCTCGATTGTCGCCAATGGCCGGAAAATCGCCGACGGAAAGGTCAAGATCATCGGCGACCGCATCGCGGTCGTCGTTACCGGCTGACGCCGGCCTGGCTCGCTTTTCAGGAAAACGCTTGAGGCGCCCTGAGGCATTTGCTATCCCCCGCGCCTCTATCGACATGCGGCCATGGCGGAATTGGTAGACGCACTAGCTTGAGGTGCTAGCGAGTAACATCGTGGAGGTTCGAGTCCTCTTGGCCGCACCATTCGCCTTTCCATGCCCGCTTCCTGAAAATTCGGCGCCGCGCTAGTGGGCTGAATCTCCTAAAGCGAGGGGTATAGGCTCTTCAACTTGACGCGTGCGTCGGCGGTTGTGAAGCGCCAATTGGCCTTTGCGTTGAGGGTATTTCGACGCGAGCGCCAGGCGTCGACTTCCGTCCTGAGCGC
>JBGSNB010000302.1:0-3642 GCA_041739835.1 Parvularculaceae bacterium
AAGGCGGCGCGCGCTGGCGACCAGGCTTTGCGTCAAAGGCGATGAACTCTCAACGCCGCGAAGATCGATGGCGACAAGATCGATCAGCGTAGCGGCCGCAGCGCCGGAAATGAAGCGATAGCCGGCGTCGAGCGCCGCGGCGCTGATGCGCGCATCCGGCGCGGGCGCATCCGCTGAAAGCCAGGCGATCGTCGCCTTCGCCCGCTCCGCGTCAAGGTTAATCATCCGGTCCGGCCTTCGATGCGGCCGGAATGGGGACAAAGATGTCTAGCGCTGGCCGCCTTGCGACAGATTATTCAATTTGCGGGCCGGTGCGTGGGTCGCGGCAGGCGCCGCCGTCGCGGCAGCCGATGCGGCGACAATCTTCGCTTCGTCGAGGCAAATATCCTCGCCGGCCGCCGCCGAGATCGCGCGCTCTTCATAGCAGGGGAGCGCCGCGAGGAATTCCTGCGGCTTGTTCATCGGTCCGGTCTCGCGATAGAGCTGCGCCGTCCGGATGCCGACATAGCGCCAGTGCCACGGCTCATAAGTGTCGGCGCCCGGCAGATAATTGTTGCCTGGCGGATAAGAGAGGATGAAGCCGAAACGAAAGGCGTTTTCCTCAAAGCACTGGAATGTCCGGTCGCTCTGACGCATCAGCCGCGCATCGACGTCGATATCGGCGGCAAGTCCGGTCTGGTGTTCGGAAACGCCAGGGGGGGTCACCGTGCCCTTGCCGCCGATGCGCGCGAACAACTCCTTTTGCGTCGCGAACGAGCGATAGCCCGAACGCAGCGAAATCCGCTCGCCCGATTCCGATCGGCAAAGCGAAATCAGCTGCGCAAGCCGGGCCGGCAGATTTTCTTCCGACGGGTCCTCGTCGATGTCGGCGGCGAGGCGCATGGTCATTTCCTCGACATCGGCGTTCTTCGACAGCGGGATCGTATAGGCCGCCGCCTTGACGAGATCGTTCGGCGCATAGGCGGCGCCCAGCGGGAATTGCTGCGAGACCGGCCGGTCGATGTCGAGCTTGCGGTCGCGGACCCGGTTCGCCGCGTAACGCTGCGCGCCGAAGGCGTCGCGAAACAGCGCGCGCATATGTTCGTTCAGCGCCTGCGCTTCCGTGGCGCGCCCCTGCGCTTCGTAAACGCCGGCCAGCAGCTTGATGTAAAGGCTGAGTTCGGGACTGTTCGCGCCGCGCGCTTTTTCCTGCGCGTGAAAAGCGTCGAGATAAAGCCGTTCGGCGTCGTCGAGACGACCCATGCGCTGATAGACCGGGCCGAGCAGCAGCGCGATCTGCACCGTGTCGCGATGGTCGCCGCCGAGGATCTCGTTGCGGATCGACAGCGCCGACGACAACAGGCCCGCCGCCGCATAGAGCCCATCTTCGGTCATCGCGAAAAATCCGCCGACCTTGGTCATGTCGCCGGCGGCGGCGAGTTTTGCCTCGCGCGCGCCGGTGAAATATTCAGGATTGCCGGTCGGCTTCAGCGCCTCGGTAAAGAGCGTGCCTGAGGACGCGATGAGTTCCGCGTAGAAGGATTCGACCGCGTGATCGGCGCCCGGCTCGCCGCGCGACGCCGCATCGCCCGCAAGTTCGAGAAACTCCGAATAGATCGACACCGCGCGCGCGATGTCGCGCTCGATGATTCGCGACCTCGCGAGCCGGTCCTCCATGGTCGCGCGGTCGATCTTGTCGAGGCTCCTCGCCCAGTCCGAACTGAGCGCCTCCTCATAGAGCGCCGCGCTGCGGTCGTAGTTGCGCGACGAGAACGCGGTCGCCGCGACCTCCGCCTTGAACGGCGCCAGCGATTCCTCGGTGAGCCCCGCCTTGCGGCGAAGGTCGAGGACCCGCTCGCCGTAGGCTTGGGCAAAGCCCGGATAACCGCCGGCGCGCAGCGCCGCAAACCGGCTTTCGGCGGCGTCCGCATTGGTCCAGACGGCGACCAGGAATCCGGCAGCGTAAAGCGCCGCAAGCGTCAAAAACGCGCACGCAAGAAGAGGCGGCGGACGCAACTTCATGTTCGTTGACGACCCCCTCGTCGCACCAAAAACCCCATGTCGCGTGACACTATCACCAAGATCGGCCGGAGGCGAGCCGGCGGTCGGCGAAAACCAGCGGTCCGGCTGGCCCCGGCGGATGAAAACAGATAAGCGGGCCGCCTCGCAAGGAGACGCGCATGCAGGGAACCGGTCGCCGGCGGCTCTATCTGATGCGGCACGGCCATGTCGATTATTTCGCGCCGGGAATTACCGACCCGCGCAGCGTAAGGCTGACCGAAGAGGGCCGGCTGCAGGCGGCGGCGGCGCGCGAGGCGCTGAAGGGCGTCGATTTCGACCTCGCGATCCATAGCGGCCTGCCGCGGACGGTTGAAACCGCGGCGATCGTGCTCGCGGACAGGGAAGTCGGTGCGCGCGCCGAGCCGGGGCTTGAGGAACTGAAAAGCGGCTGGCTGGTTGCGCAGAGCCGGGAGGAACTGGCGGCCCGGCTCGCCTTTTCCTTCGACGATGCGGCGGCGCCCGACGCCCGTTTCCTTCCCGACGGCGAGAGTTTCGCCGCGGCGGAAAACCGCATCACCGACGCCATGGAGCGGCTGATCGGCTCTGTCGCCTGGCGCAGCGCCCTCATCGTCGCGCATGAGGGCGTCAACCGGATCATTCTCGGCTGGGCCTGCGGCGGCGGCCTTCAGACCATCGGCGCGTTTGAGCAGGATCTCGCCTGCATCAATGTGATCGACCTCGACATCACGGCGCGCGCCGACGGCGCCGGCCTTGCGATCGAGCGCGCGCTGATCAAGGCGGTCAATGTCACCCCCTATGATTATGTGAAGGGCGGCCTGCCGCGGACCAGCCTTGAGCACCTTTTCGGCGTCGATTTCGGCCGCGGCCGGCCAAGCCGGGGCTGATGCGCCCATTGCCGTTGCGCGCTTTACGGTTAAGATCGCCGCCGGGGCTGTCGGACAGTAGGGGAAGCACATGGTGTACGGGTCAAAACGCGGGATCAAGACGCCCGGCGAATACGGCGTCATGGACATTGCAGGTCTTGGGCTCGCCGGCGCGGCGGGAATCGTCGCGGCGCTGGTGACGGATTACCAGCAGAAGGGCGAAGCCTCCTCGCTCTACACGATCAACCAGTGGGTCGCGGCGCTTGGCGACATTCTCGGTTTTTCGCAGATCCCGCTTTACATGGTGGTGCTCGGCCTCATCTCCGTCGGCGCGCTGTCGATTTTCTATTTCCAGCCGATCACCCGGCAAGGCGCCTTCGCGCAGGGCTTCGGTCTCCTCGCGGTGCTGATGACGACGGTGCCGGCCGACCTTGCCGGCGGGCTGCAGCCGACCGGCCCGATGCTGCCCGATCTTGAATCCGTCGCCATGCGCGAGGCCTCGCTCGGCGACGGCATCGTCACCGCAACCTATCAGGCGCAGGACGCCCGCATCATCGAAGTGCAGGACAGCCAGGCGGCGCGCTATGTCGTCGAAATCGATATCGTGTTCGCCGGCGGCGTGCCGTCGAACATCGACGAGCTGATCCGCCGCGGCGCCTGCCGCGGGCGCCTGCACAACGCCGACACCAAGGAGACCTTCAATCTCTTCCGCAGCGCCGGCGGCAATGTCATCGTGCGCGGCGATTCGCTGGTCGTGCGCGCCGGCGTTCCGGCGCGC
>JBGSNB010000346.1:0-2429 GCA_041739835.1 Parvularculaceae bacterium
GAAGGCGGCGATCGCGCCTTTCATGTCGGCGGCGCCGCGTCCGCGGATCGCCCCGTCGATCAGCGTCGGCTCGAAAGGCGGCGTCGCCCAGTCGTCGGGATCGCCGGCCGGCACGACATCGGTGTGTCCGGCAAAGCAGAACACGGGCGCCTCGCTTCCCCAGCGCGCGTAAAGATTGTCGACCGGCTCGGCGCCCTTTTCCGCAAAGGTCATGCGCCGGCAGCGAAAGCCGATGGCGGCGAGTTCGTCTTCGAGCAGGATCAGCGCGCCTTCATCCTTCGGCGTCACCGACGGACGGCGGATCAGCGCCTTTGCAAGCTCGATGGGATCGATCTTCCACATGCGCTTCTGCTAGACTACGTCTTCGGCGCTCACAAGCAGACAACGAGGCGGCGATGCCGAAGATCGACATCGACAAGATCGCGGCGACGACCGGGTCCGGCTATCCGGCGCCTTATCGCCTGCTTGTCGCCGGACGCGAAAAGAAGCGCCTCGGCGACGCCGGCGGGCTCACCCAGTTCGGCGTCAATTTGACCGTGCTGAAACCCGGCGCCGCCTCGGCGCTGCGCCATTGGCATGATCAGGAAGATGAATTCGTATACGTCCTTTCCGGCGAAGCGACACTCGTCGAGGACGGCGGCGAGAGCGTGCTGAGGGCGGGCGAGGCGGCGGCGTTTCCCGCCGGCGCCGCCAATGGCCACCATCTCGTCAATCGCTCGGCGGCGGACGTCGCCTTTCTCGAGGTCGGATCGCGCGCGGCGACGGAAACCGTCGCCTATGCCGATCCCGAAGTCGACCTGCGGGCGGAGAAGGACGCGCAGGGCTGGCGCTATCTTCGGCGCGACGGCACGCCCTGGTAGAACATCAGAACTTGTAGCGCAGGCGCAGTGACGCCGCGAAGGTGTTGGCCTTGACGTCAGCGTCGAGCGCGCCGCGCAGAATATCCTCCGGCGCGGTTCCCGGCAGGCGGATCTGCCGCGTTTTCGGCGCGATCACCGCGCCGCCGGCGAGATCGACCGACATCCGGTCATTGATTTTCTGGGTGACGCCCGCATTGAGCCAGCGGCGATCCGTGTCCGGAATGCGCGGTCCGCCGAAAGCATCCGTGACCGGCGTCTCGTCATAGGAAAAACCGGCGCGCAAGGTCGTTCTGTCCGTCGCCTGATATTCCCCGCCGACGGCGAACGACCAGGAATCGGACCAGTTGGTGGTGATGATCTCCGGCGGCTGCGCGGGATTGTCAAACGCGAACACCGTGCGATCGAAGATCGACCAGCGCGTCAGCGACGCCGAGGCGAGCAGAGTAAACCGCTGGCTCGCCCTCGCGGAGAGGCCGGCCGAATAGGAAGCGGGCAGCGACAGCGTCGAGGCGAACCCGGCATTGGCGAAAATGCCGGTCGCGCCGTTGAGGATCTCCGCCGCCGGGCTGCCGGCGATGTCGAAGGTCACCTCGCCGTCAAAGTCGTGTTCGATCTTCGAGGCGTAGGAAAAGCCGAAGGTGACGCCGTCGGCGAGTTCGACGAGCGCGCCGGCGGTGAAGCCGATCGCGACATCGGTTCCCTTGAATTCGGCGAAGAGGTCGCTCGACCCGGGCGCAAACCCCGGGACCATGTTCAAGAACGCCGCGCCGCCCGCGTCGACGACCGTTGACGCGGTCAAGTCCATATATTCGATCTTGAGGCTCGCCCCGATCGAAATCCGGTCGCTCACCCGATAGGCGGCGGTCGGCGCGACGGCGAGCGTCAGCAAAGACGCGTTCTGCGCGTAATAGCGAACCGCCGAGGCGCCGTCATATTCGCTCTTGAGGCCGAACGGCGTCGACAAGGTGAGGCCGATCGTCAGTCGGTCGGTCGCCGGCGCCGCAATGGCGCTGCTGGCGACAAAGGCTTCCGGCAGCACGCGGTCGTCCGCCGAAAGGCCGCCGGCCGGGAAGGCGCCGAGCAAGGTTGATGTCGCATTGCTGTAGCCGGTCTTGCCGAACAGGATCGTCGCGTTCGAACTGGTTTCAAGGCGCTCGATCCCGGCAAGCGCGGCCGGATTGTAGACGGCGTAACCGGCATCGGCTCCGCGCGCCTGCGCGCCGGCATAGGCCGACCCCATCGCCTGCGCATTCTGGTGTTCGACCGCAAATCCCGACGCGCCCGCGGACTGGACGGCGCAAGTCGCCAGCGCGACGCCCGCCGCAACTCCAGGTTTCATGAATGCTCCCCTTCACTCGCCCGCGACACTTGCCCTCCGATCCTTTAACGTCTGGTAAACGGTTCGGTATAGGAGGGCAATCGCGCGCGTCGGCGGCCTCGTCTTTTTGCGCCGCAACAACGGCGGCGCCTATGCGGCCGCGACGCCCTCGCCTGCGACGGCGGCGAAATCCGAAAATGTCAGGCGGAATGCGTTGCCGCCGTTTTCGGTACTAGCGTCAGGGCAACTAG
>JBGSNB010000370.1:0-20422 GCA_041739835.1 Parvularculaceae bacterium
GCCGCCGCCGCTGAAGCGCGCGCCCCCGCCCAGCATATCTATCAGGCGCTGGCGAAGGGTCGATAGGGCGGCCTCGAAACGCATCCAGATCCTTTGGACCGCCCGCCGACGACGTCTTAAGGGCTGGGCAAGGTCGGTTAATGATTCCCCGTCATTTGGAGATGACTCCGTTAACAAATGCTAAAACCCTTCATCCATCCGCGAGCGGCATCCCGCCATGATTCGCCGCCGCCCCGCCTTGAGGAGAATTCAGGCGGCCTTCACCATTAACGCCTCGAATTTGCATTGAATGTCGCTAGTATCCCGAAACCCCGGTTAAGGGGCGATGGGTAGTTTCAGGGTCACGCCGTTCGCTAACCAGGGGTTCCTTGGGCGCAAAGGCGACGGCAAGAGTGGGATCGGCTCTTTCACGGGCCAGAATCGGGAGCGGACAATGTTGCGTAGCCTTTCGCCGGCGCGTCGTCAGGGCGCCTTTTCATCAAAATTCACGCTTGGGGCTGAACCGCCAGCCCGCCAGATCGGCGGCGCGATTGCGGCGACCGCATCCATCATCGCCTTTGCGGTGACCAGCGGCGTTTCAGCCGAATCGCTCGCCCAACCGCGCGATTCGGCGCTAGAGCGGGCAGCGGCCAACTATGTGCGCTATCGCGAAGACGTCGCCGCGATCGAAGCGACGCCATTCAACAGCGCCGAGACGACGCGCGAGGCGCATCGCCGCCTTTCCGCGCACAAGGCGGAAGACCTTTCCGCCGGCTGGGTCGCCTACGCCGCCCTTGTCGCTGCCGACACGCCTGCCTTCCGCGATGCGCTCGAAAAAGAAGTCGCGAGCAAGAAAAAAGTGGACGGCATGTCGGGCGCCGACGCATTCTTCGCCAAGCTCGCAGCCGATCCGGCCTATCCGCGCAAGTTGAAGGGCGCCGATGAAGCGATGTCGCGCGTTCTCGGGATGACCATGCAGGATACGGCCCGCTTCACGACGCTCGGCGAAGCGTTCAAGGAACAGGCCTATGCGATGCAAAAGACATCGTGGGGCAAGGCGAAAATTCCGGCGAGTTCCACGCGGCTCAGCGACGCAGAATCCTTCGCAAGATCGCGGCCGTCCGCGACGGCGCCTTCACTCGCCTCCGTGACAGAAAAGGGCGTGACGGCGCCCGGATTGGCGAGCGGGAACGCGGCCTGGAACCCGGAATGGGGCAAGAGCGCCGGCGCCGGGCGCATGACCGAACCGAACGCGCAGGTCATCATGAACCGCGTGCTCAATCTCGCCGCGCGTTATTCTGTGGCCGGCGTCAATGCAAAGACGGTCTCGGTCTATGCGAAAAACGACAAGTCGAATTCTTGCCTGTCTTTCGCGTCGCTGACCTTGAAGCAATGCATCGCCGCGACGCGCGCGCCTTACGAGGAAGCGTTCTGCCTCGGCGAGCACGCGCTGAACGACACGGCTTCCTGCATCGGTTGGGTCGCCGGCGCCGAGTGAAGGCGCCTGACGCTCCGTTCACGGACGGTAGCAGATTCCGCTTCGGCTAGGCCCTTCCGGTCTCGCTTCGCGCGACCGGAAGGCGCACGCGGCCCATAAATATTCGCCGATAAAGGGTCGGATCCGTGGGGCCCGCAACCATCGATTGGTGGACAATTTCGCTCAAAATCGCCGTTAATCACGAATTTCGCAAAAATTTTTAGTGCATTGATTTGGTTCAACAAATCTAATCCATCCCCCTACTTGTCCCCCTACTTATCCCCCGGGTTATCCCCCTACTTATCCCCGAATCCATCCCCCTCCTTTCTAGGGCGATTAGACTGTTCTGCATTGAAGCTTTGAAGCGGCGGCGAGCACAGCCAATGGGAAACCTGCATGACGACATCTGAACACCATCCGATGCTGTCCACGTATGACCGGACGCACTTGTCTCGTCGGCGGATCGAGCCCTGCGTGCGACGAGCCGACTTCCAGCGGCGTGCAATGGTCTTTAGCTTCGCCGGTTTCAGCTTAAGGTCCCGCCGGGTCTGCGGGCTAAGGGGTGTGACGTGAAGAACAGCTTGAGACTTTCCGTAGCGCTGGCGGCGCTGGCGCTTGCCGCATCAGTCGGCGCTTGCGCCAAGAAAGAGCCGACCGGCGAACCGCAGGCTGAGGCCGCCGCGGCGCCAAAGCCCTATTACGGAACCTGGGGCGTCGACACCGCGCAAGGCGATCCCGCCGTCGCGCCAGGCGACGATTTCGCCCGCTACGCAAATGGCAAATGGCTCGACACTTTCGAAATTCCGGCGGACCTGGCCGGCTATGTCTCCTTCACGAAGCTGCGCCTCGACGCCGAAGCTGACGTGCGCGCGATCGTCGAAGAAGTCGCGGCGAAGGATTCGCCCAAAGGTTCGCTCGAACAAAAGGTCGGCGGCTTTTTCAAAAGCTGGATGGATGAAGCGACGGTCAATGCGCTCGGAGCGGCGCCGCTGAAGCCGCATCTCGACAAGATCTACGCCATTCAGTCCAAAGACGATCTGATGCGCGCCTTCGCCAGCCTCCATAATATCGGTCCGGCGGGCATGGGGATCATTCCCGATCCCGCGGACACGACGCGCTATATCGGTTTTGTCGGCCAGGGCGGCATCGGGCTTCCGGACCGCGACTATTATCTGAAGACCGACGGCAAGTTTCCCGCCTATCGCGACGCTTACAAGGCCTATATCGCCAAGATGTTCGACCTTGCCGGCATCGAAGGCAGCGCGGCAAAAGCCGACGCGATCCTCGCATTCGAGACAAAAATCGCCGAAGTCCACTGGACTCAGGAAGACAGCCGCAACATCCAGAAAATCTATAATCCGATGAGCCTCGACCAGCTTTCCGCGCTGGCACCGGAAATCAATTGGTCGCTGATCGCCAGCGAAGTCAGCCTAGCGGCGGCGCCGACCTTCCTCGTCGCGCAACCGTCCGCGATCGATAAGGAAGCCGAGATTTTCGCCGCCGCCGACATGGCCTTCCTGAAAGACTGGCTCGCGTTCCATTTCATCAATGGCCATGCGCAATTCCTGTCGTCAGACTTCGACAATGCGAATTTCGAATTCTTCTCGAAAACACTTCGCGGCGTTGAAGAAAAGCGCGAGCGCTGGAAGCGCGGCATCAACCAGATCGACGCCTCGCTCGGCGAAGCGGTCGGCAAGATCTATCTCGACCGTCATTTCCCGCCGGCGAGCAAAGAGGCGATGGACGGGCTGGTCGCAAACTTGACCGCCGCATTCAAGGAACGCCTCGAACAGAATGAATGGATGGATGAGGAAACGCGTCAGCAGGCGCTGCTGAAACTGTCGACCTTCGAGCCGCGCATCGGCTATCCGAGCAAATGGACCGATTACGGTCCGCTCGAAATCGGCGAGTCCCTTTTCGACAACGCGCTCGCGCTGGTTGAATTCGGCTGGCAGGACCAGGTCAAGGAACTTGGCAACCCGGTCGATCGCGAGAAGTGGCCCTACCCGCCGCAGACGGTGAACGCGTCCTACAACCCGCTTTTGAACCAGATCACCTTCCCGGCCGGCATCTTGCAGCCCCCGTTTTTCGATCCGGCGGCGGATCCGGCGGTCAATTACGGCGCCATCGGCGCGGTCATCGGCCACGAAATCGGCCATGGGTTCGACGATCAGGGACGCGAATTCGACGAAAAGGGCCGCATTCGCAACTGGTGGACCGAGGCGGCGAACACCGCGTTCAAGGCCAAGACCGATCAGCTCCGCGCCCAATATGATTCCTATGAGGCGATCCCCGGCGGCTTTATCAGCGGCGAGCTGACGATGGGCGAGAATATCGGCGACATCGGCGGACTGCAGATGGCCTATGCGGCTTATCACCGGTATCTTGACCAGACCTCGGGCGGCGAGGCGCCGGTAATCGACGGGCTGACCGGCGACCAGCGCTTCTTCCTCGCCTGGGCGCAGGTCTGGCAGGGCAAATATCGCGAGGACGAGCTGCGCCAGCGGCTGGAGACCGACCCGCACAGCCCGCCTTATTACCGGATCAACGGCGTCGTCCGGAACCTCGACGCCTGGTATGATGCGTTCGGCGTCAAGGCCGAGGACGATCTCTATCTCGCGCCCGAGGCGCGCGTCCGGATCTGGTAGAATTGGGGAATTCGGCCGCTTGAAGGTTTGGGCGGTCGGCCCTATTTTGCATCCAAAGGGGTGCTGGCCGCCTGTTCGCGCAGGCGGCCGCACTCTTCTTTGCTTTCTGGCTGGCAGGAAAAGACGATGGAAAAGGTTCCGATGACGGCGACCGGCTACAGCCGGCTCGAGGAAGAGCTGAAACGGCTAAAAAATGTCGAGCGCCCGGCGGTCATTCAGGCGATCTCGGAGGCGCGCTCGCATGGCGACCTTTCGGAAAACGCTGAATATCACGCCGCGAAGGAACGCCAGGGCTGGATCGAAGGGCAGATCCTCGAACTTGAGGACAAGTTCCTGCGGGCCGAAATCATCGACGTCACGAAGCTTGCTGGCGACACCATCAAATTCGGGGCGACCGTGACCCTCATTGACGAGGACACCGACCAGAAAAAGACTTGGCAGATCGTCGGCGATTACGAGGCGGACGTGAAATCCGGCAAGATTTCGATCTCGTCCCCGATCGCCCGCGCCCTGATCGGCAAGAAAAAGGGCGATTCCGTCGAGGTTACGGCGCCTGGCGGCGCGCGGGTCTACGAAGTCGGCCGCGTGCAGTTCGTCTGACGCCTTGACAGCGGGGGCTTGCCCGCTATTTTCCGGCGCTCGATTTCAGGGAGCCAGACATGGCCAAACCGACCACCGTGAAAATCCGCCTCAACTCGACGGCGGACACCGGCTTCTTTTACGTGACGAAAAAGAACTCGCGCACCATGACCGAGAAGCTCGTCTTGAAAAAGTACGATCCGGTCGTGAAGAAGCATGTCGAATTCAAGGAAGGCAAGATCAAGTAGGATCTTCGCTGGCTGATGCTGCATGGGCCGCCCTTCGGGGCGGCTTTTGCGTTTCAGGCGGCGCTCTGAATCACTCGATTGCGGCCGCCGGTTTTGGCGACGTAGAGCGCTTCGTCAGCGCGCTTGATCAGCTTCTGGCCGGTGTCGTCCTTCGGCCCGTCTTCTGTCGAGGCGATGCCGATCGACACGGTGACGCCGATTTCGTCCCGGCCGCTGTTCAACATGACCTTGTGCGACTCGATTTCCTGACGCAGGCGCTCTGCTACAATGCTGGCGAATTTAAGATCGGTGTCCGGCATGGCGACCAGGAACTCCTCGCCGCCATAGCGGCAGGCAAGATCGATGCCCCGGACCGAATTGGAAATCACCCCAGCGATTTGCTGAATGACTTTGTCGCCGATGTCATGGCCGTAGGTGTCATTGATCGGCTTGAAGTGATCGATGTCGAGGATCATCAGCGACAGGGGCCTGCCCGTCCAGAAGGCGCGGTCGAACATGCCGGAGAGGTGGCTCGCCAGATACCGGCGGTTATAAAGGCCTGTCAGCTGGTCGGTGACCGCCATCTCAAGGCTTGCCTCAAAGGTCGAGCGCAACTGATCGACATAGCGCTTGCGGCGGATCTGCGTTGCAACGCGCGCCGTCAGTTCGTTGCGATCGACAGGCCTCGCCAGGTAGTCATTGACGCCGATATCGAGCGCCCGCACCAGTTTTCGGGTATTGCCCTGGCGGACGATCGCGAGCAGCGGCGTCAGCCGGGTTTCCTCGAATGACCGGATGGAAGAACACAACCGCAGCGGATCTGCCTTTTCGATCGACATGTTGATAATGATCAGATCGAAATCCCCGGACTTGGCGCGGGTTAGCGCAACATCCGGATCCGATTCCACCGACACATCGTGCATATCGCAAAGCAGGGAGCGCACGCGATCGGCCTGATCCGCCTGGTCATCGACCAGAAAAATTCGGGCTTTCGCATCGGAGGTCGATTCTGACAGGTCGATCGCGCTGACGACACCGAGCGACTTGCCGGTCGCATACCGCATGCGAAGCTCATCGGTCATCATCTTGAGGCGTGTCAGGCTCCTGACCCGCGCAAAGAGCGCCACGTCTTCAACCGGCTTGGTCAGAAAATCGTCGGCGCCGGCCTTGAGGCCTGCCACTCGGTCGGCCTGCTGGTCGAGCGCGGTAACCATCACGATCGGAATATGCGCCGACTCGGGCGCCGCCTTGATGATCCGGCACGCTTCGAACCCGTCCATTCCGGGCATCATCACATCGAGGAGGATGATATCGGGCTGGTCTTTCGCCGCGCGCTCGACCGCCTCCTTGCCGGAATACGCGCCAAGCACGTCGAAATACTCCGCGCGGAGCTTCGCCTCGAGCAATTTCACATTGGGTTCGAGGTCATCGACGACCAATACGCGCGCCGTCATCGGGCCTCCGCCTTATCCCGGATTTCTCATCCTGGATTAACGTTAGTCCAAATACCTTTTTACTTTCTCAAGAAAGGTCGCGACCGAGATCGGCTTGGAAATATAATCCCGGCAGCCGCCGGCGCGGATGCGCTCTTCGTCGCCCTTCATCGCGAATGCGGTCACGGCGATGATCGGGATATCCGCAAGCGCCTTATCCTTAAGAATTTCTTGCGTCACCTGGAGCCCGGAGATTTCAGGCAGTTGAATGTCCATGAGGATCAGGTCAGGCGTCGAGGCGCGCGCGGCGGCGATCGCCTCCGGGCCAGTACGGGCCTGAATGACGCGATAGCCATGAGCTTCCAGCAGGTCGTTGAACAATTTCATGTTCAACTCGTTGTCCTCGACAACGAGCACCGTCTTCGGGAAGGCCGAAGGATCTATCTTCTCCATTGCCGCCATGCCGGAATGCAGCGCCTCGGACGCAAAGGTAATCATCCCCGCGAATATCGCTCGAAAGGTATTAATCAGGTGTTTATCCTGACTAGGACCTTGGACCCCACACCCGGAGGGGGCTGAAAATGGCGGATTTTCTTGAGGCGCCGGCTTTGTGCCTTGACTGCGGCGCCACCCCGAATCAGGCGCCGGCGGCCTTCTGCCAGACCTGCGGCGGAAGACGAATCGTCCGCCATCCCGAACTCGCGTCGCTCAGCATCGCGCATGTTGATTGCGACGCCTTTTACGCCTCAATCGAAAAACGCGACGATCCCTCGCTCGCTGACCGCCCGGTCATCGTCGGCGGCGGCGAACGCGGCGTTGTCACCACCGCCTGTTATGTGGCGCGGACCTTCGGCGTCCGGTCTGCGATGCCAATGTTCCAGGCGCTGAAAGCGTGTCCTGGCGCCATCGTCATCAGGCCGGATTTTTCGAAATACGCCGCCGTCGCCCGTGAGATCCGCAGCTTGATGGAGAAGCTGACGCCGCTGGTTGAGCCGGTGTCGATCGACGAGGCGTTTCTGGACCTTAGCGGCACGCGTCGGGTGCTTCGCAAGATCCCCGCGGCGGCGCTTGCGGAGCTTCAGCGCGACATCAAGCGGAAGGTCGGGATCACCGTTTCGATCGGCCTCGGCGCCAACAAGTTCCTGGCGAAGATTGCGTCAGATTTCGACAAGCCAAATGGATTCTCGATCATCGGCGCACGCGAAGCAAAGGCGATCCTGGCGCCGATGCCGGTCGCCGCGATATGGGGCGTCGGCGCCGTCTTCGGCCGGCGGCTGAACGCTGACGGATTGGTGACGATCGGCGATTTGCAGAGAACGGCTCCTTCGCTTTTGGCGAAGCGGTATGGCGAGAACGGATTGCGGCTTGCCGCTCTGGCGCAAGGCGAAGATCGGCGTCGCGTCTCGACCTCCGGAAGGTCCAAGAGCGTGTCCGCCGAAACGACCTTCAATGTCGACATCTCCGACCCGATGGAGCTGGAAGACCGGCTTTGGCCGCTCTGTGAGCGCGTGGCGTCGAGAATGAAAGCGAAGCATTGCAACGGCAACGTCGTGACGCTGAAACTAAAGACCGCCGATTTTCACACGATCACGAGGCGGACGACGCTGCCGCAAGCGTCAAACCTCGCCCGGACCGCTTTTGACGTAGCGCGCGTCATGCTGGCCGAATGCCGGGGCCGCCGCGCCTACCGATTGATCGGCGTCGGGTATTCCGTCATTTGCCAGGACGCACGGGCGCCGCAGGCTGACTTTTTTGGCGACGTTGAAGACAAAACCCGTCGGGAGGAAGACGCAATCGAGGCGATCCGGAATAAGTTTGGCGCCGACGCCATTTCCTCGGGCCGATTCCATGCGAAAAGAATAAAACGGAACAGGATCGCCACCGTACAGGGAGACAAGGATGACTAACGCCGCCCAGCGCCTCACCGACCTAGGCATAGACCTCCCGGACGCGCCCGCGCCTGTCGCGAATTATGTGCCCGTCGTTCAGAGCGGCTCGCTACTCTATCTGTCGGGCCAGATTTCGATAGGTCCGGGCGGCCTGATCAAGGGGAAACTCGGCGCCGACCTCGCGATCGATCAGGGCGTCGCTGCCGCAAGAGCCTGCGCCATCAATCTGATCGTGCAAGCCAAGGCGGCGCTCGGCGGCGATCTCGATCGGATCAGCCGGATCGTCAAGCTGAACGGCTTTGTCAATTGCACGTCGGATTTTCAGGACCAGCCGAAAGTCATGAACGGGGCCTCGGATTTGTTCGTCGCCGTGTTCGGCGAGGCCGGTCGCCACGCGCGCGCGGCGGTCGGCGCGCCGAGCCTGCCTTTGGGCGCGGCCGTTGAAGTCGACGCCGTGTTCGAGATCCGGTAATGGCCGACGGCGGCGAGCAACAGGCCGTCAAAGCGCGCACGCTCGCCGCGATCAGCGAGATGCCCGCAACAATCTGGAATAGGCTTGCCGCGCCTGAAGGCCAGCCATTCAATCCCTTCGTCTCCCACGAATTCCTCCACGCTTTGGAGACCTCAGCATCGGCGACGCCGGAGAACGGTTGGCGACCGCGTCACATCGTCATCGAACAAGGCGACGGCGCCATCGGCCTCGCGCCGTGTTACGTCAAGGCCCATAGCTTCGGCGAATATGTCTTCGACCAGCAATGGGCCGAAGCCTATGAGCGCGCGGGGCGGCGGTACTACCCGAAAATCCTGTGCGCAGCTCCCTTTACGCCAGTGCCGGGGCCCCGTCTTATCGCCGCCGCTGTTTCCACAAGAGACGCATTGTCCAATGCATTGATCGACGCCGCGAACGCGGTCGGCGCATCGTCCGCCCACGTCAATTTCATCGATGATTCCGACGCGTCAATTCTCACCCGCAACGGCTACCTGCTTCGCCACGGCATCCAATATCACTGGTTCAATCGGGGCTATCGGACCTATGAGGATTTCCTTTCAACTCTGGCGTCAAGAAAACGCAAGGCGCTTCGTCGTGAAAGACGCGACGCGGTTGAAGGCATTGATATCCGCCGGATATTGGGCCGGGAGATCGGCGAAGAGAATTGGGCGGCGTTCTGGCGGTTTTATCAAGATACCGGCGCCCGCAAATGGGGACGACCCTATCTGACGCGAGCGTTTTTCGAAGAGATCGCAACGAGCATGACCGATCGTCTGATGATGGTCATCGCCGAGAGGGGCGGCCGGGCGATCGCCGGTGCGCTTAATTTCATCGGCGGCGATGCGCTTTACGGCCGATATTGGGGGCGAACTGAAGACCATCCGTTCCTGCATTTCGAGGTCTGCTATCATCAGGCGATCGAGTTCGCGATTGAACTTGGCCTGGCGCGGGTCGAGGCGGGCGCGCAAGGCGAACACAAGATTGCGCGCGGCTATGAACCTGTCGCGACGACCTCTGCGCACTGGATCGCCGATGCCGATTTTCGCGCCGCGATCGCACGTTATCTGACTGCGGAGCATCGCCATATCGAAGCGGAGTTCGGCGCCCTATCCGCGATGACGCCCTATCGGGATCGACCGGCAGGCGACGACGGCGCACATTGATTTCAGGACGCCATCCGGCATAAATCCAGTCTGCCGAGTTCCCGTGGCGCCAAGGAGACGTTCAAGATCCCATGAAACGAATACGCCAAATCGGCCTGATCGCCCTCAGCGGGCTGGTTCTCGCCGCCATCGCATGCGGAAGAGCGCCGGGCGGCCCGGAAGAGGCGTCGCTCCGCGAGCTCGACGACGCCTATGTCGCTGCGTGGCTGACCGAAGACGCCGCCGAACAAGAGCGCGCTGTGCTCGCGCTCTTTGAACGCGACGCCGCGATTATGCCCGGCGGCGGATCGCCGCCGGAAGTCGGCATCGATAATCTCAAGAAATTCTGGTTTCCAGAAGGCGCGCCGCCGACTGTCGTCACGCATTTCACGCACGATATCGGCGACATCGATATATCTGCCGAATTGGGCGTCGTCTCGGGGCGATACACGCTGAGCTTCACCTATCAGGACCAGACGATCGCCCAAGCCGGCAATTATCTGATCGTGGCGCGCTTTCGCCCCGAAGGCTGGCGCATCGCCCGAATGATCTGGAATGACCAACCGCTAACCGAAGTCTGAAGGACTGCGTCATGACTTTATCGACGACTTATGATGACGCCAATATTTTCGCACGGATTCTCCGCGGCGAGATACCCTCGATAAAGGTGTTTGAAGATCCAGTCGCTCTCGCCTTCATGGACATCTTTCCGCAAAGCGAAGGCCATACACTTGTCATTCCGACGTCGCTCGGCGCCACGAACATAATGGATGTGGATAGCAGTGTTCTTTCAGCGCTGATCGGAAGAGTACAACTTGTCGCGAGAGCTGTCGCCGACGCGCTGAACCCGGACGGCGTCCGCATCTTGCAGTTCAACGGTGCGCCGGCCGGGCAGACTGTGTTCCATCTGCATTTTCATATTATCCCTGTTTACGACGGGGCGCCGCTGAGGAGCCATGCTGTCGAAAAGGCCGACGCCGCCCGTCTAGAGTCGCTCGCTGCAAGGATCAGGAGCGAGATCGCGCAGTTCTGAATTCCGGCGCATTGCCGAACATCGCATATCGTCAAGGGATGATCGTCCATGAAACTTGTCGTCGCCTTGGCGTCCGCCGCTCTCGCCTGCGTCGCCGGCCAGGACGCCCTCGCCCGCTCCTATAACGAGATCATGGACGAGGCCCAGAAGGCCTTCGCTGCGGACGACATCGCCGCCGCAAGCAATCTCCTCGATGAAGCGCAGAAATTGCGCCCCTATTCGCTGTTCCTCACTCGCAATCGGGTGCTTGCGCGGGTTTTGACTGGACGAATGAACGATGCGATCGCACTCGCCGCGGAGGTCGCCGAGCGGGGAATTGTCCTCGAAACGCCGCCGCATGAGGCCTTTGATCGGCTGAGGGCGGAGCCGGCCTATGCGGCCGTCGCCGCGAGGATGGAAACAAACGCCAGGCCGATCGGCAAAGCGGACGTCATTTTTGAAAGCGACCGCACGGATTTGCTGCCCGAGGCGATTGCGCGGCTCAAGGACGCCATTCTGATCGGATCCGTGCGCACCGGAGCCATTTTGGAGATCAGCAACGGCTCCATGCGCGAGATCGCGCGCGTCGATGGCGGCGTTTTCGATCTTGAAGTCGCCGGCGGCGCCGCCGCGGTCGCCGCCGTCAATAACCAGCTCGCCTTTGAGCGCGCTGGCGAAAGAGATCCGACCGCGGCGATCGTGAAGATCGATTTGAAAAATGGACAGATCCTCTCGCGCACGGAGGTAGAAGGAGGCGATGCGCTCCTTGGCGATATCGAAGCGTCAGCGGCGCGCTCCTATGCGTCGGACAGCATCACGCCGCGCCTGTTTGCGCAGGATAAGGAGCTCGGCCCGCGCATGATGGCGACGGATGCGCGCTTCGTCAATCTTCAGGGCCTCGCCCTCGATAAGAAACGCAAGCGACTCTATGTTGCCGACTATCTGACCGGCCTCTTTAGGATTGACCTCGATGTCGGCACCGTGAATGCGATCGGCAATCCGACGGGCGCGCATCTCGGCGGCATTGACGGCCTCTATCTTTACAAGGGCGATCTCATCGGCGTTCAGAACGGCGTCCTGCCGCACCGGATCGTCAGGATCGATCTCGACAAGGCGGGAGCAGTCGCAATCGGGCTGCAGGTTTTGCAGCAGGCGCTTCCTGAATGGAATGAGCCGACTCACGGCTATGTCTATCGTGACCGCTTTGTTTACATCGCGACCAGCAACTGGCCGGCCTATGATGACAAGGGCAGGGTGCGGGACGGCGCCCAGCTTGCGCCTTTGAGAATCATGTCGGTTCCGCTTCAATAGGTCCCGAACGCCTACTTACGGGTCCCAACTGGACCGCGTCATTTCCTTTACAATCGCCGCAAGGCCGGTCTGTCGGCGTCGGCGCAGGCGTTCGGCCAGGAGAATGGACCGCAGCATGTGTTCGGACTCGTCGAGGTCGAAATTGATGATGACATAATCATACTCAGCCCAATGCGACATCTCGGCGTCCGCCTTTGACATTCGCCCTTGAACGACCTCATCAGGATCCTGATTGCGGGCGCGGAGCCGGCGTTCGAGTTCATCCCGCGACGGCGGCAGAATGAACACTTTCACGACATCGCCGCCTGCGACGGCGTCCAGCTGCTGGGCGCCCTGCCAGTCAATGTCAAAGAGGACGTCGACGCCGGAATTCAATTGGTCGAACACTTTCGCGCGCGGCGTCGCATAGTAGTTTCCGAAGACATTCGCCCACTCTAGGAATTCGCCGTTGTCGCGCATCTGGATGAATTTCTTCTCGCCGACGAAATAATAGTCCTTGCCATCAACTTCGCCGGGGCGCGGCTTGCGGGTCGTCGCCGAAACGGACAGCCGCAGACGGCTGTCGCCCTTTAGCAGCCTGTCGGCGAGCGTCGTCTTGCCGGCGCCGGACGGGCTCGACAATACGAACATCAGCCCGCGGCGCATCACCTTAGTAGCGTCAACCGTCATATCATTCGACATTCTGGACTTGCTCGCGCATCTGATCGATCGTCGTTTTCAGGTCGAGGCCGATGCGCTTTAGTCCCATATCCTGCGCCTTGGAGCACAGCGTGTTCGCCTCCCGATTGAATTCCTGGGTCAGGAAATCGAGCCTTCGGCCGACCGCGCCGGCGTCCTTCAGGAGAGTACGGCCCGCCTCCACATGCGCATCCAGCCTGTCGAGTTCCTCGCGAATATCCGCGCGAACCGCGAGCATCGCCGCTTCCTCAGCGATCCGCTCTTCAGCAACAGCGCCCCCCAGCAATTCAGCGAGCTGATGCGCAATTCTAGTGCGAATTGTCTCAAGCTTGGCGTCAGTCGAAGCGCGCGCGGCGGCGGTCAACGTCGCAATCGTCGCCAATTGGCCGCTGATGAGGGCTTCGAGCGCTTCGCCCTCGCGGCGGCGCGCTTCGCTGAGCGCGCCCGCACAGTCGCGGAATGCCGCCCTCAGTTTTTCGGCAAGCTCCGCGCGGCTGTCTTCATCATCCAGCGCGGATTCCTGTTCAACGACGCCGCGCAGAGCAAGCACCCCTTCAGGCCTCGGCTTGTCGCAATCGATGCGCCGGCGAATATCCTCGATCAGCTTGATAGCGCCGTCGAGCGCGGCCCGGTTTACGGTGAACGCGCCGTCAATCGCTGCTCCCTTCAATGAAAGGAACGCATTGAATGACCCGCGCGAAAATTTCTCGGCGAGCAGCTTGCGAAGGTCCGGCTCCAGAAAATCATATCCCGGCGGCAGCCGGAAACGCGGCTCAAGCCCTCGACCATTGACGCTCTTGATTTCCCAGGTCCATCGCGTTTCGCCGAGCGCGCCTTCCATGCGCGCAAAGCCAGTCATGGAGGAAATCGCCATTACCTCTAACCTTCTTCGCGCGCGTCGCGCTCGATGCGCCGCCATTGCGCAACATTGCGATTGTGTTCGTCAAGCGACGTCGCGAAGACATGGCCGCCAGTACCGTCCGCTACGAAATATAGGGCGTCCGATTCTGCCGGATTGAGAACCGCCTCGATTGCGGCGCGGCCCGGATTGGCGATCGGCGTCGGCGGCAATCCGTTGATCACATAGGTATTGTAGGGCGTCGCACGCTCGATCTCGCTGACCCGCAGCCCGCGCCCTAACGGCTCGCCGCCGGTCAACCCGTAGATGATTGTCGGATCCGACTGAAGTCGCATGCCGCGCCGCAGCCTGTTCACGAAGACCGCGGCGATCAGCGGCCGCTCGGCGGCGACACCCGTTTCCTTCTCGACGATCGACGCAAGAATGAGCGCTTCTTCAGCCGTCGAAAACGGAAGGTCCATTGCGCGCCGGTCCCAGAGCGTGGCGATGACGCTGTCTTGCGCTTTCATCATTTCATTGACCATGCCGTCGCGGGTGCGTCCGCGCGTGAACGCATAGGTCTCCGGGAGCAATTCGCCTTCGGCGGGGGTCAACGACAATTCGCCGACCAAGGTTGCATTTTCGCGCACCAGCCGAAGCACTTGCTCTGTCGTGCGCCCTTCCGGCGCTGTGAAATAATGAAGAATGCTCTTGCCTTCGACCAGAATGTCGATGATCTCGTCGATGCTGGCGGCCGCAGGAATGTTGAATTCTCCTGCCTTGAGCGCCGCGGCGTCGCCGCGTACTCGGACCGCGGCGACGAAAAGCCCAGTTTGTCGCAGCGCGCCGACATAAAGCAGCTGCTCGCCGATCTGCGAGACGGAAGCCCCGGGTTCGATCAGCACGACGGCATCTTGCTGAAGCGGCCCGGGGCGCGAGACCTCGCGCCAGGCGAAATAGACGCCGACACCCAGCGCGACGGCGGCGAGCGCGAGCAATCCGACGACAAACGAGATGAAAGATCGAATGGCCCCGCCCCTTGCCCCTGCCGTCATCACTTTCTCCCGATCGCCCTCGCCCGGAGATTAGCGGTCAATGCGGCGGACAACCAGACTTGCATTGGTGCCGCCAAATCCAAAGGAATTCGACAGCGCGACATTTACCGTTTTCCTGACCGGAAATTTCGGCGCGAGATTGATGCGGGTTTCGACCGAGGGATTGTCAAGATTGAGCGTCGGCGGGCATATGCCGTCCCTGATCGCCAGAATTGAAAATATGGCTTCGACGGCGCCGGCCGCGCCGAGGAGATGCCCGATCGCGGACTTCGTCGACGACATCACGAGATTCTCGGCGCCGTCTCCTCCGAACAGCCTTTCGACCGCGCGCAGTTCGATTTCGTCGCCCAGCGGCGTTGAAGTGCCGTGCGCATTGACATAGTCGATGTCCGTCGGTTCGACCCCCGCGCGCTTGAGCGCCATTTGCATCGCTCGATAACCGCCGGAACCGTCCTCCGCCGGCGCCGTGATGTGGTAGGCGTCGCCGGAAAGACCGTAACCGACGATTTCCGCATACATCTTCGCGCCGCGCGCCTTTGCGTGTTCGTATTCTTCAAGCACCAGCACGCCGGCGCCCTCGCCCATCAAGAAACCGTCGCGATCCCGGTCGTAAGGGCGAGAGGCGGCGGAAGGATTGTCGTTGAAATGGGTGGTCAGGGCTTTCGTCGCGCAAAAGCCGGCATAGCCGATCGGACATATCGCCGACTCCGCCCCGCCCGCGACCATCACGTCGGCGTCGTCAAGCGCAATCATGCGCGCGGCGTCGCCGATCGCGTGCGCGCCGCTGGCGCAGGCGGTGACGACCGCGTGATTCGGCCCTTTCAACCCATGGCGGATCGAGACTTGTCCCGACACGAGGTTGATGAGGCTCGACGTGATGAAAAAAGGTGAAACGCGGCGAGCGCCCTGTTCGTGCAGAACCAGCGTTTGCTTGGCGATGCCGTCGAGCCCGCCGATACCCGACCCGATAAGTACGCCCGCACGTTCCCGTTCTTCTTCGGACCGGAGCTCAAGGCCGCTGTCGTCAAAGGCCATCTGCGCCGCGGCGATGCCAAAGACGATAAAGTCTTCAATGCGCCGCTGCTCTTTTGGCGAAAGCCAATCGTCAGGATTGAAGGCGGCGTCCCCGGCATCGGCGCCGCCGGCATAGCCGTTCGATCGCGGCACCTCCGCGCCGATCTTGCATGGCAGATCGGTCGTGTCGAATTTTTCGATCCGCCCGGCGCCTGAATGAGACGCAAGAAGTCGCCGCCACGTCGCTTCGACGCCCGACGCCAAGGGCGAGACCATGCCGAGTCCGGTGACAACGACGCGCCTCATGTCGCCGAACCAGCCTCCTGCGTTTTCAGGTATCGCCAGGATCGCATCAGAGTACGCCTGGCGTCGGCTCTCGTCTTTCGGTCGCCGACGCCGCGCGCCTTAGCCCTTTTGTTCCGAAATGAATTTAATGGCGTCGCCAACTGTCTGAATCGTCTCGGCGGCATCATCCGGGATTTCGACGTCGAATTCTTCTTCGAACGCCATGACCAGCTCGACGATGTCGAGGCTGTCCGCGCCGAGATCGTCAATGAAGCTCGCCTTCGGCTCAACCTTGGCCGGATCTACATCGAGGTGCTCGACCACGATCTTCTTCACGCGTTCAGCAAGATCAGACATCCGAAAGGCTCCTTCTCGAAGTTGCGCCCGCGGCGCGCGGGTAGATTAGGCAAAGCCGGGCCTCGAAAGCCAGTCCGAAAGCGCCAACCGCCGCATCAGCGGAATTCGGGGGCGATTACGGCAAATTGCCGAATGTTGCAACGCCAAAGACAAGCCGTCCTGAGGCGACCCGGCGCTGGCGCGGCCGGGGGAACGCCGGACTGCGCTAAAACATCGCCATACCGCCATTCACATGCAGCGTCTGGCCGGTCATATACCCAGCTTCCTCGCTGGCGAGGTAGACTGCGGCGGCGGCGATATCTTCCGGCCTGCCCATCGCGCCGGCAGGGATTTTGCCTAGAATGGCGGCCTTCTGCGCGTCGTTGAGGGCGTCGGTCATCGCTGTCGCGATAAAGCCCGGCGCGATGCAGTTGACGGTGACGTTTCGCGAAGCGATTTCCTGCGCGAGGCTTTTCGTCATGCCGATCATCCCTGCCTTGGAGGCGGCATAATTCGCCTGCCCCGCATTGCCGGTGACGCCGACCACTGAGGTGATCCCGATAATCCGCCCGAAACGCTGCTTGGTCATGAACCGGAGCGAGGCCTTTGACAGGCGAAAATAGGCGGTCAGGTTGACGCGAATGACCTCGTCCCACATTTCCGGCTTCATCATCATCAGCAGCATGTCGCGCGTGACGCCGGCATTGGAGACGACGATCTGCAGCGCGCCCATTTTTTCGGCGGCAATTTTCGGGAGCGCATCGACCGCTTCAAGGTCGGAGAGATTGCACGGCGCGATGTGGACGCGATCCTTCAATTCAGCGGCAAGGACTTCGAGCCTTTCCGCCCTCGTCCCCGACAAAGTCACAGTCGCGCCCTGCGCGTGCAGGGCTTGCGCCACCGCGCCGCCGATGCCGCCCGTTGCGCCCGTCACCAGCGCGCATTTTCCCGAAAGGTCGAACATGTGATCTCCTAAATGATCCGTCGTCAGAATTTCGTGAAGGCGTCGATATCGGCGGGCTCGCCGACGCTGAGTTGCGACGTCTCCTTCGCGATTCGTTTGATCAGGCCCGCCAGGACCTTGCCGGTTCCGATCTCGATGAATTTGTCGGCGCCGTTTTCCGCCATGTAGGCAACGCTTTGAGTCCAGCGAACGCGGCCTGTCACTTGCCTGACGAGAAGGTCGCGGATCTCCGCCGGGCTTTCAACTTCCCGCGCAGTGACATTGGCGACGAGCGGCGCCGCCGGCGTCCCGACTGTCGCAGCGCCAAGCGCATCCGCCATCTTCGCGGCAGCCGGCTTCATCAGCGAGCAGTGGAATGGCGCCGATACGGCGAGAAGTTTCGCCATTTTGGCGCCGTGCTTTTTTGACGCCTCAACGACCGCTTCAACGCGCGCTTTCGAGCCGGAGACGACGACCTGACCGGGCGCATTGTCATTGGCGATCTCGCAAACGCCGAGTTTGGCGTCGGTTTCGGAAATCGCCCTCTCCGCGCCCTCGATATCGATGCCGATCAACGCAGCCATGGCGCCTTCGCCGGGCGGAACCGCCGCCTGCATCGCATCGCCGCGAATGCGGAGCAGCCTTGCGGTCTCTGTAAGCGATATTGCGCGGGCCGCGCATAGGGCGGAATACTCGCCGAGCGAGTGGCCGGCGACGAACCGCGCGTCAGCGATGTCGAGACCGGTCTCCTTTTCGAGAGCGCGCAGCACGGCGATCGAATGCGCCATCAGCGCCGGCTGCGTATTGGCGGTCAAATTGAGGTCTTCTGCCGGCCCTTGCCACATCAGCTTCGAAAGCCGCCGGTCGAGCGCCTCATCGACTTCCTCAAAGACTTCCCTCGCCGAGGGGAATGCTTCGGCGAGCGCCAGCCCCATGCCGACGACCTGGCTTCCCTGACCCGGGAAAACAAAGCACCGCGCCATCGCGCCGCTCCCTTTCAATTGTCTGCGCTCACCTAAACCGGCGTCGACAGGCTGGCAAATCGCCCGGCATCAAGACCGCCAGAACGCCGGCATGAACAGAACAAGGATCGTAAAAAACTCGAGACGGCCGAGAACCATCATAAAGCACAAGAGCCATTTGGCTGCATCCGGCAGGGTCTGGAAATTGCCTGCCGGGCCGATGATCTCGCCGAGGCCGGGGCCGACATTCGCCAGCGCCGTCGCCGAACCCGTCAGCGCCGTCACCAGATCGACGCCCATCCACGCCAGCAGAAACGTCCCGGCGATCAGCGCAAAGAGCATCACCGCCAGAAACGACAGAATGGAGAACGCGACGTCGTCTTCGACGCGCCGGTCATGATACAGCACGGGATGAACGCGGTTGGGCGAAATGATGCGGCTTAAATGCGCGGCCGCGAGGCGCGCAAGAATCTGAAAGCGGTAAATCTTGACGCCGCCCGCCGTCGACCCCGAACAGCCGCCGACGAAAGTGAGGATGAAGAACGCCCCGACCGCGAAAGGCCCCCACATCTGGTAGTCTTCGCTCGCATAACCGGTCGTCGTGACGATTGAGACGATGTTAAAGGTTGAACTCGTCAGCGCCTCGCCGAATGGCGTTTCGGACCTGAGCGAACGGGTGACGGCGACAATGATGGCGGACATGGCGAGAAAAATGAGGAATGCCCGCAACTGGATGTCGGTCAGGAACGCGCCGACCTTGCCGCGCGCGATCCGGATGAAGGCGACGAAAGGCAACGCGCCCGCTATCATGAAGACCACGGCCGTCCACATCATGGCGCTGCTGGCGAAATAACCGAACGACGCATCGTGCGTTGAAAAGCCGCCGGTCGAGACAGTCGTCAGCGCATGGTTGATCGCGTCGAACCAGCTCATGCCAAGCGCGCGGTAGATGCCAGCGCAAAGGGCCATCAGCAAGACGAATATGCCGAAGATCCAGATCGCGAGGTCGAACGCCTTGGCGACGATCTTTTCCGACTTATCGGAACTCTCGGTATAGAAGAGCTGCATGCCGCCGACGCGCAGGAACGGCATCATGATGATGCCGAGCACGATGACGCCGACGCCGCCGATCGCTTGCATCATCGACCGCCACAAGAGAATCGGCGCCGCGGTCGCATCGAGCCCGGTCATGACCGTCGCGCCGGTGGTCGTCATCGCCGAAACGGCTTCGAAAAAGGCGTTTGTCGGAGAAAGGCCATGCCCAAGGAGGGGCAAGGCGCCGAACGCCGGCAGAAGCGTCCACGCCAAGGCGGTGATCAGGAAGCCCTGCCGTCGGTTCAGCTCAATCGCGCCCGAGGCTGGACTGAGCGCAATCAGCGTCAGCCCGCAAAACGCGGTCGCCAGCGCCGAAAGGATGAAATCGGAACCCGGCCTAGACAGCAGCGCCGATGACACGAGCAATGGCGCCAACATCAGCGCCGAGAAAGCGATCAGGAGGCCGCCTAGGACCCGGAAAACTGGCGTAAAGGAAAGCACCGGCGAGCATCTAGCCGTGTTCCGGGGCCGGGAAAAGGTCGCCGAGGGGCCCTTGCGCGCCGGCGGGCCTTGGGCTACCTCCCCCGCTTCCGAGCGATGGCCGGAGCCGCCGCGAGCCCCATGGGCTGCGGTTTGCGGGATGGTCCCGTGTGGTTCCGGGCCAAAGGCGGCCGGCGCTTCCAGCAATGCGCTCTGGTCCGTCTCCATCGCCAAAGTGGAGCTGGCTTGATGCCTCTTTACGAGCATATATTTATTGCGCGTCAGGATATTTCCCCCGCGCAGGTCGAAGGCCTGACCGAGACCCTTCAGAAAATCATCACGGAGAATGGCGGCAAAATCGCCAAAGCGGAATATTGGGGCCTTCGCAGCCTCCAGTACAAAATCAAAAAGAACCGCAAGGGCCATTACAGCTTTTTCAATATCGATGCGCCGGCGCAGGTCGTGCATGAGCTTGAGCGGCAGGAAAAGATCAACGAAGACATCCTGCGCAGCCTGACAATCCGCGTTGAAGCGCACGACGAACAGCCTTCGCCGGTGCTGTCGCGGCGCGACCGGGACGGACGCGAGGGCGGCGGACGCGAAGGCGGC
>JBGSNB010000397.1:0-1960 GCA_041739835.1 Parvularculaceae bacterium
CAGGCGCTCCGCGGCGAGACCGGCGGGGGCGCTGCGCTACGCGAGGGCTCCGCGCCCCCGCCTCTTGCCACCCATCAACGACAAGGCTCAGATCACCGCCGGACTCTCGCAACGGCTGGATGAAAGACGGGGGTCAGGTCACCAACCGCAACCGACGAACGCATCTCTAAGATGGACCCCGCTAGTTTAGCCGCTCAGGGATCGAGGACCAACCGCAACTGAAAGTCCACTCGCCGCTGAGTTGGAGCGAGCTTATCCGTGCCAAGACAAAATTTCAGGCACCTACGAAATTATCGATGCAAAAAACATCAGGATCAACACAGCCAGCGCCGCAAGAAAAAACAATGCGGAGAAGGCGCCCCCGACGGTCCGAATTCCGATGCCGAGGAATTTAACGCGGCTGATCGCGGCGCCGGCAGCGGCGACGATTATAAACGTGACGAGAGCAAACAGCATTGAGAGAGTTCCCCCAGAACTTCGGCGAAGTTTCAGTCAGAAGTCCAAACAGTCAATAAACAAAAGTAGCCAGTGTCCATCCAATAACGGGCTTGGCCAAGCGTTAATGCGTTGCCCTTTTGATCGCTTCGGCACTTGCGGGGGGGGGTAGCTCAAAGAAAATTTTGACGGATTCAAATTGGCGAAGTTCACTTACATAAATTCATGACGCCTTCTGCACCCGACCCCTCACCACAGCCCAGTTCCCAGTTTCACCCACTCCGGTGCGCCACTCCGGCAGGGTCCATTCCGGTCGCTTGATTTACATTTCATTGCGGAGACTTGGTTTGCGCATGGTCCGAGGCGAACGGTACGCCGATGGGCTCGCGTCGGCGGGCGTCTCCGTCGAATGTTTGGAGAACGCCATCGCCAGAGCGCATTGCGTGCTGCGCGTCAGGATAGCACTGCAAGTCGACGCTGCAGCGAGAAAGGCGGCTGCCCAGGATGCCGAGCCCCCGCGCGCCTTGCTCTCATTTACGGCGCAAAGCGCGGAGAAAAGCGGCCAGGTCGGCGGTTCGTTGTTACGCCGGCGTTTCGCCCGCTGGCAGCGCTCGCTGAAAACCGCCCTGCTTTCAACCATTTGTACTGACCGCGCGCTTTGCGGTATGATCCGGCCCGGTTCCGGCTCATGGACCGATAGGGGCGCCTTCGATGGAAATGCAGCAGATCAGGTACTTCCTCTCGTTGGCGCAGACCCTGAATTTCACGCGGGCGGCGGAAGAGTGCAACGTCTCGCAGCCGGCCTTGACGCGCGCCATCCAGGCGCTGGAGGGCGAGCTTGGCGGCGATCTCCTGCGGCGCGAGGGGCGCCATTCACATTTGACCGAACTCGGCAAGCGGATGCTGCCGCTGATGCAGCGCTGCTATGAAAGCGCGATGTCGGCGCGCGATCTGGCGCGGGCGGTGACCAAGAACGAGGTCGCGCCGATGTCGGTCGCGATGTCGCATTCGGTCAATCTCGAGAATTTCATGGGGCCGATTTCGGAGCTGTTTCGCGGCTTTCCGGGATTGCAACTGCGGCTGTTTCACGGGCCCGGCGCCGATATCCTGCGGACCCTGAAAGAAGGCGGGATCGATCTTGCGATCGCAAGCGCGGTCGAGGACGGTTGGGACCGTCTCGACCGCTGGCCGCTTTTCAGCGAGGGGTTTGAAATTGAAATGAATGCGGCGCATCCGCTGGCGCGCATGAACGCTGTCGACATCGCCGATCTGAACGGCTGCGCCTTGTTCAAGCAGACCGGCTGCGAGGACCGGCCGGCCGTCGCACAATGGTTTGACGAGCGCGGCGCGGTGCTGACCGCGACGCATGAATTCGACAGCCACCATGATCTTGGCGCGCTGCTGCAGGCGAGCGCCGGCGTCGCCATCGTTCCGGCGAGCGCGCCGCATCCCGCGTCGCTGAAGCTGGCGAAGCTTTCGGGCCTCACGGTGACGCGAACCGTCTATGCTTATGCGATCGCCGGGC
>JBGSNB010000418.1:0-1733 GCA_041739835.1 Parvularculaceae bacterium
CATCATCGGCGCCGGCCCGGAGGAGCTTTACGCCCTGCGCGACGCGATGCGCGCAATGTTGAAAGACGGCGGCGCGCCGCCTGCAGGCGCGCGCTGGCGCGATCTCGGATCGCTGGTCGCGATCCGCGATTATCCGCAGCGCCATGCCTCGACGCTATTGGTGTTCGAGGCGGTCTGCGCCGCCCTTGATGCGCTCGGATTGCGGCGAAACGGCGCCGTCACGCAAGAGTGAATGCGCATCAGGCAATGTGCGCGCGCGACGACTTGCGATGCGTCGGCATTCGCGTTGAAATCCGCGCCGTCGATCTTATCTGATCGAAAGCAGGAGCACTCCCCGTCTCCCCCCTCGGGATGCTTATGCGGGCCGCCCGCGCTTCACTCTCCCCCAGACGCGCGGGCGGCTTTTTATTTTTCACTGTTTTTATTTTTCACTGGGCGGCGATGCGCGAAGCGGCGTTGGCGCCGGCGGTCGATCCCGCTTCCTCATGCAGCCACTTCTTGAACGCCTTGACCGCGGCGATGCGCGATTTCGAGGCGGGATGCACGAGGTAATAGGAAAAATTCGACGGCGTCGTCAGGTCGAATGGCGCGACGAGGCGCCCGGCTTCTAGGTCGGCGAGCGCAATCGCCTGTTTGGCGAGCGCGACGCCCTTGCCGGCGACCGCGGCCTCGATGACAAGGCTCGACTGGTTGAACTTGGCGCCGCGCTTGGCGTCGATTTCGGTGACGCCCGCCGCCTTCAGCCACATCGCCCAGTTGGTGCTCGCCATGTCGTCCTGGTCGGGCGCGCGGTCATGCAGCAGCGGATGATGCGCCAGATCCTGCGGCGTGCGGATCGGATGCGCGCCCTGCAGCAGACGCGGGCTGCAGACCGGCAAAATCGATTCTTCCATCAGCAATTCGGTCTCAAGGCCCGGATAGCGCCCCGCGCCATAGCGGATCGCGAGGTCGATATCGTCGACAGCGAAATCGACCACTTCCATGTCGGCGGAGATCCACACCTCGATATCGGGCATCCGCTCATGAAACCGGTCGAGCCGGGGCACCAGCCATTTCGCCGCCAGCGACGGCGCGACCGAAACGGTCAGCCGCTTCGAATCGCCGCGCGCCGTCAGGATGCGTGAGGCTTCCTCCAGCTTGTCGAACGCCTCGCGCAGGATGGGCAGGCTCGCCTGCGCCGCGTCCGTCAATAGCAGCGCTCTCTTGGTGCGCCGGAACAACCGGCCGCCAATATAGTCTTCGAGCGCCTTGATCTGCTGGCTGACCGCGCCAGGCGTCACATGCAGCTCGTCTGCTGCTTTAGTAAAACTCAAATGACGGGCGGCCGCTTCAAATACTTTGAGGGCGTTGAGGGGCGGAAGGGCTTTCATCAGTCCACCTTTTTAGCCGATTATCGGTGGCGCAGCATAATCGCGCCGCCCAATTATGTCTTCAGAAAAACTCACACGACTTCGTGATGCTGCTGCCGCCGGCTGAAAGGAGCTGAATTCCGGGAAATTCCAGTCGGCCTTTAGCAATTCTGATGAATAACTCAGTACATCTCGTTTCTTTTTTCGCCGCGTCCGCCCCCATATCGGCCATCAAGCCCGCGACAAGAAAAACAGCCAAGCTCCTTTCATTAGATAAACTGAAGATCCATGCAGACCTTTCCCGCCTTCCACAATCTTGCCGGCCGCAAGGTCGTCATCCTCGGCGGCGGCGAGTCGGCGACGCGCAAGGCGCGCCTTGCCGCC
>JBGSNB010000439.1:0-1924 GCA_041739835.1 Parvularculaceae bacterium
GCCGCCTCGGGCATCGGCGCGGCCTGCGCGCGGGCCTTTGCCGCGGCGGGCGCGGGGGTCATTCTCGCGGACATCAATGAAGCGAAAAACCGCGACACCGCGGACCTCATCACCATCGACATCGACGCACGATGCATTCCGCATCCCTGCAATGTCGCCAGCGAGGCGGACTGTCAGGGGCTCGTCTTGCGCGCGCTTGACGAATTCGGGCGGATCGATGTGCTCGTCAACAATGCCGGCGTCGTCGCGACCGGCACGATCCTCGATCTCGAGCCAGGCGAGTGGGATCGGGTGATGGACATCAATTTGCGGTCCTATTTCGTGCTGACGCAGATCGCCGCGCGCGCGATGATCGAGCGCGGGATCAGGGGGTCGATCATCAATATGTCGTCGCTCAACGCCGAACTCGCGATCGCCAATCAGGTCGCCTATGTCGCGTCGAAGGGCGGCGTGCAGCAACTGACCAAGGCGTCGGCGCTCGGGCTCGCGTCGCACGGCGTTCGCGTCAATGCGATCGGGCCGGGCTCGATCATGACTGACCTTTTGAAGACCGTGATGGCGGATGACGCCGGGCGCAGGAAAATCCTGTCGCGCACGCCGCTCGGCCGGGTCGGCGAGCCGGCGGAAATCGCCTCGATTGCGCTTTTTCTCGCCAGCGACATGTCGAGCTACATCACGGGGCAGACCATCTTCGCCGATGGCGGGCGCGCGGCGCTGAACTACACCGTGGCGGTCGATGAAGCGTAAGGCGCGCCTTGCGGTCGATATCGGCGGCACCTTTACCGATATTGCGCTTGAACTCGCGGATGGTTCGCTCGTCACCGCCAAGACGCTGACAACGCCGCAGGCGCCGGAAGCGGGCGTGCTGCAGGGCGTCGAAGCGGCGTTGCAGGATGCGCGCGTATCGCCGGCCGAAATCGGCGTCATCATTCACGGCACCACCCTGGCGACGAATGCGCTGATCGAAAAACGCGGCGCGAAGACGGCGCTGCTGACGACCGAGGGTCATCGCGATTCGCTTGAGATGGCTCATGAGAACCGCTTCGAGCAATATGATTTGATGATCGACCGCCCGCCGCCGCTGGTCCCGCGCTGGCGGCGATTGCCCGTCCGCGAGAGGCTGAATGCGCGGGGCGAGGCGTTGATCGCGCTTGACGAAGCCCGCGTTGAGGCTCTGGTCCCGGCGCTGGAAGATGAGGCGGTCGAGAGCCTGGCGATCGGGTTCCTGCATTCTTATGCGAACCCCCAGCACGAGCAGCGCGCCGCGGAAATCATCGCCAGAGCCCTGCCGCGTCTTTCGATCTCGCTGAGTTCGCAAGTCGCGCCCGAGATCCGCGAATATGAACGCCAGACGACGACTGTCGCGAACGCTTATGTGCGCCCGCTGATGGAGCGCTACCTGCGCGCGCTTGAGCGCGCCTTTGATGCGTGCGGATTTCATTGCCCGTTCCTGCTTGTCACGTCGGGCGGCGGGCTCTGCACCGTTGAAACGGCGGCGGCCTATCCGATTCGCCTTGTCGAATCCGGTCCGGCCGGCGGAGCTGTGCTGGCGGCGTCAATTGCGCGACGGCTGGATATTCCCGCGTTGTTGTCTTTCGACATGGGCGGCACCACGGCTAAAATGTGCCTGATCGACAATTTCGAACCGTCGATGGCGCGCCTATTCGAGGTCGATCGCTCTTACAGGTTCAAGAAGGGCTCCGGCATGCCGATCCGCATTCCGGTCATCGAGCTTGTCGAGATCGGCGCGGGCGGCGGATCGATTGCGTATGTCGATGCGCTAAAGCGCATTCAGGTTGGTCCGGAAAGCGCCGGAGCAGAGCCCGGCCCCGCCTGTTACGGGCGCGGCGGCGACCAGCCGACCGTCACCGACGCGGACCTTGTTTCTGGGCGCATCAGCCCGGCGCATTTCGCAGGCGGCGCG
>JBGSNB010000464.1:0-2263 GCA_041739835.1 Parvularculaceae bacterium
CCGACAAGGCCCAGCGCCGCGCCGCGCGCGGTCAGGCGAAGATCCGCGTTGTCGGCGCGAAGCGTCAGGCGATATTCCGCCCGGCTTGTAAACATGCGGTAGGGCTCGGTGACGCCGCGCGTCACCAGATCGTCGACCAGAACGCCGATATAGGCCTCGGCGCGATCTATCAGGATCGGGGCGGAGCCGCCCGCCTTCGCCGCCGCATTGGCGCCGGCGAGAAGGCCTTGCGCGGCCGCCTCTTCATAGCCGGTCGTCCCATTGATCTGTCCGGCGAGGTACAGGCCGGCGAGACGCTTCGTCTCAAGCGTCGGGTAGAGCTCCCGCGGATCGACATAATCATACTCGATCGCATAGGCGTGGCGGATCACCCGCGCCCGTTCGAGCCCGGGTATGGTGGCCAGGAACTCATCCTGCACGTCCTCCGGTAGCGAGGTCGAAATCCCGTTCGGGTAGACCGTGTCATCATCGAGGCCTTCGGGCTCGAGGAAGATCTGATGGCTCTGCTTTTCGGCGAAGCGGACGATCTTGTCCTCGATCGACGGGCAGTAACGCGGGCCCCGGCCCGAAATACTCCCCGAATAGACGGCGGATTTTGCGAGGTTCCGCTCGATGACGGCGTGCGTCGCTTGCGTTGTGTGGGTGATGCCGCACTCGATCTGCGGGACCCTGATCCGGTCGGTGAGGAAGGAAAACGGGATCGGATCGGCATCCGCCGGCTGCATGTCGAGCGAGGACCAATCGATCGTTCTGCCGTCAAGGCGGGCGGGCGTTCCGGTCTTGAGGCGCCCCATCGTGAAGCCAAGCCCGTAAAGTCGGTCGGAAAGACCGACCGCCGGCGCCTCGCCCGCCCGTCCGGCCGGGATGCGCCGGTCGCCGACATGAATGACGCCTTTCAGGAATGTGCCCGTCGTCAGGACGACAGCGCCGGCAAGAACTGCGCAGCCGTCAGACCCGACGATGCCCTCGACCCGGTTTTCACGTGAAACAATCAGATCCTCAACCGCGATCTCGAGGACATCGAGATTGGCGGTCTCGGCGATCGCCGACTGCATGTGTTGCCGGTAGAGTTTGCGGTCGGCCTGGCTGCGCGGTCCCCGCACCGCCGGGCCCTTGGAGCGGTTCAGCATCCGGAACTGTATGCCGGCCTGGTCGATCACCCGCCCCATCAGCCCGTCCAGCGCGTCAATCTCGCGCACCAGGTGGCCCTTGCCGAGCCCCCCGATCGCCGGATTGCAGGACATTTCGCCGATCGTCGACGCCCTGTGGGTCGCCAGCAGCGTGCGAGCGCCCATTCGCGCCGCCGCCGACGCGGCTTCACAACCAGCATGACCGCCGCCAATGACGATGACGTCGTATGATCCTCGAACGGACTCCATGGCGCGCCATATAGGGCGCCTGGCGCGAATCCGGAACGCCGTTGCCCGTGCGGCGGCAGACTTATTTGCCGATGCAGAAACTCGAAAAAATCGCCTCGAGCACGTCCTCGACGCCGACCGCCCCGGTAATGCCGCCAAGCGCCCGCGCGGCGAGCCGGACATCCTCGGCGGCAAGTTCGGGCGAAACGGCAAGCCCGCGCCGCGCCGCTTCAAGATGGGCGATCGCCCGAACGACCGCTTCGGTATGGCGCGCGCGGGTCAAGATCGCCTCGTCCGCCCGGCAGAGGCGCGCGACCCTGTCGGTCAGAGCCGCCAGCAACATTTCGACGCCTTCGCCGGTCTTCGCGGAGATCGAAAAGCCGGCCATCCCGGGCGGATTGACGTCAGACGGCGCCGCGCCGAGGTCGATCTTGTTGAAAACCAAAAGGTCGCCCTCCCGCATCAGGCCATACCCCACCCCTGCCGCAACCCTGGGTTGCGTCTTGCGGCCATTTGTTTCACGTGAAACACCGCCGGCCTCAAATGCGGCCTCCGCCGCATCTATCATCAGTATACGGATATCCGCTTCGCCGGCCGTCATCCGTGTACGGCGCATTCCTTCAATTTCAATCAAATCCAGGGCATTTTCGCGAAGGCCGGCGGTATCGAACAGGGAAACGAGAATCCCGCCGAGATCGAGCCGCGCCTCGATCACGTCGCGCGTGGTGCCCGGCGTCTCGGCGACAATCGCGCGTTCGGATCCGGCGAGACGGTTCAGCAACGACGATTTTCCGGCGTTCGGCGCGCCGATGATCGCGACCTTGACACCCTCGCGGATGGCCCTCGCCTGCGCCGCCGATTTTGCATGGCGCCGCAGCTCGGCGACGAGCGCCTCGATTGCGGGT
>JBGSNB010000158.1:0-3114 GCA_041739835.1 Parvularculaceae bacterium
TCGACAGCGCGATCGCCGCCAGCGCGACGTCGGACGTCGCCGACCCCTGGGAGGGCTTCAACCGCAAGATGTTCGGGGCGCATATCTTCCTCGACAAGACGCTGCTGGTTCCCGCCGCAAAGGGCTATCGCGCGACGACGCCGAAATCCGGGCGGCGCGGCATCCGACGGTTCCTTGCGAACCTCCGCGCGCCAGGGGTCTTTGTGAACGACCTCCTGCAGGGCGAATTCGGCCGGGCCGGCGAAACGCTGTCGCGATTTGTCGTCAATTCGACGATCGGCGCCGGCGGCTTTGCCGATCCCGCCGCGCAGATGGGCGTCTCCGCGCATGGCGAGGATTTCGGCCAGACGCTGGCGGTCTGGGGCGTCGACTCCGGACCTTATCTCTTCTTGCCGCTGCTCGGGCCCTCGTCCGGGCGCGACGCTTTCGGTTCCGTCGTCGAGATCGGCCTTAACCCGCTTCTTTATGTTCGCACCGATGCGGCGAGCGTCGCGCGGCTGTCGACGGCGGGCGTCGGCGGCGTCTCCGCCCGCGAGCAATTCCTCGACCCGCTCGCTGAGATCGAAGCGAAGTCGCTCGATTTCTATGCGTCTTACCGCAGCTTTTATACGCAGGCGCGCAAGCGCGAAATCGCCAATGGCGCAGTCGATTATTCCGACCTGCCCGACATCGGCGAGTTCGAAGAATTCGACGATCTCGAATAGGACAGGTCAGGAGTTTGGCTGAGATGACATTCATGACGGCCCTGCGCCGCACCGCCGTCGCCGCTGCGATCGCTGCGACGACGCTGTCGCCCGCCTTCGCCGACAAGGCGGCGGAAGACTTCGTCGCTGGAATTCTTGTCGACGCGAATGTCGTCTTCAAGGCCCCCGACATCGCCGCGCGCAACGCCGGCATCGAAACGCTGGTCGACAAATATGTCGACATGGACCGCGTCGCGAAATTCGCGCTCGGCCAATATGTGCGTCAGGCGAGCGATGCGCAGATGGCGGAATACCTGCCCTTGTTCCGCGACTATGCGACCAGCGTTTATCAGTCGACGCTCGATCCCTATACCGGCGAGGCGCTGGAGGTGACGGGCAGCGTCGATCGCAGCGAACGAGACTTCATCGTCAATTCGAAGGTCGTCGGCGCGAAACCCGGCAGCCAATATGCGGATCTTTTCGTCCATTGGCGCGTCTATCGCGCCGCCGACGGCAAGCAGTCGGTGGTCGACGCCGGCGCCTCCGGCGTCTGGCTGGCGATCGAGCAGCAGGCGACGTTCAAATCGGTGATCGCCAATAATGGCGGCGGCGCCGCCGGCATCGACGCGCTGATCGCGGATCTGAAGGCGAAAGTCAGCGAATAGCCCAAGCGTCCGCACAAACAAAATAGCCGCCCGTGAGGGCGGCTTTTTGTTTAATCGGAGCGACGCCGGTTACGACGAATAATACTCGACGACGAGGTTCGGCTCCATTTTCGCCGCATACGGAACTTCGGCGAGTTCCGGCACGCGAATGAAGGTCGCCGTCATTTTCTTCGGATCGACCTCGACATAATCCGGGATGTCGCGCTCCGGGCTCTGCAGCGCTTCAAGCACCAGCGCCATGTTTTTCGCCTTTTCCTGGATTTCGATGACGTCGCCCGCCTTGCAGCGGTAGGACGGGATGTTGGTCCGCCGGCCGTTCACCTTGACATGGCCGTGATTGACGAACTGGCGCGCGGCGAACACCGTCGGCACGAATTTCGCGCGATAGACGATTGCGTCGAGGCGGCTTTCAAGAAGGCCGATCAGGTTTTCGGCCGAGTTGCCGCGCAGCCGGATCGCTTCATCATAGAGCTTTTCGAAATGGCGCTCAGTGATGCTGCCGTAATAGCCCTTGAGCTTCTGCTTGGCGCGAAGCTGGAGGCCGTAGTCGGAGATTTTCGACTTGCGCGCGGCGCCGTGCATGCCCGGCGGCGTCTCGCGCTTGTTGAAGGGAGATTTCGGCCGGCCCCAGATATTCTCCTGGACGCGGCGGTCGATCTTGTATTTGGCGTTATGGCGTTTGGTCACTTGGCCTCGCTGTCGGCGCGCTCCGGCCGGGCGGCGGATCCCCCCGGCGATTTCAACGGCGGCATGCGCGCTGCCCGTCATGAAGGCCGGGCTCATACAGTCGGGCCCCGCGCCTGTCAAAGGGCCGAAACGAAAAAGGCCCGCCGGAGCGGGCCCTTTTGACAAATAGAGGACCGTTTCAGACCGCCTTCTTGCGGCGATTGGCGAAGCCGAGGCCGGCAAGGCCCGCGCCCATCAGCCAGATCGCGCCCGGAACCGGGATCGGCGGCATGTCGCCGTTGAAGGCGTAAATGTTCGAGACGCCGAAACGCAGGCCGAGGATTTCAAAGCCGTTGACCGCCGAGGGGAAGAGGAAAGCGATGAAGCGATTGCCGAAATGGACCGCGAAGAGCTGGGCGGTCAGATTGGAGACGCCGCCCTTCACGCCGTTCTCGAAGGCCGTGCAATTATTCACATAGGTCGGCGATGCGCCGCAGGCGCCGCCGCCGACAAACGACAATTGCTGACCGAACCAGCTTTCCATCACGGCTTCGACATTCGCCGGGCTCTGATTGCCGACATCCGAGTTCGAATCGTCGGAATAGAACGCCGCCGTGAAATTGTTCGGCGTGACCGTGACCGCCGGGAACCCCGGTTGGCCATAGGCGATGACCGCCGCATTGGCGGAAGACATGGCGGCGGCGAGCGCGCCCGCCGTCACGATAGACTTCAGGAAACGCATGGGAACCCCCGACACATACAAATCCACCGACAACGGTGACTTCCGCTTTACCGATAGGCCAACTGCAATCGTCCGCAAGGGGCTCATGGTTAACGAAAGCTGAAATATATGCGGCGATTCCTGCCCCCGGATTCTTTGCATTGAGGGGTTCGCCAGAAAGGGGAATCCGGTCAGAACGCCGCAGGTCGGCGCCGCGAGACGGCGCACAGCGAATGACAATTCGGAAATCCGGCTTCGCACGCAATTCCGGCTCGTCTAGGGTCTGCTCCCGATCGACCGAAAGGCTGTCCAGATGACCCCACTCCGCGCCGCCCTGCTGGCGGCCGCCGCCGCCCTCGCCGCCTCTTCCTGCGGGCGC
>JBGSNB010000485.1:0-4570 GCA_041739835.1 Parvularculaceae bacterium
GAGGCGCAAGGCGGTCGGGATCTGCTCCGACTGCGCGAAATAGGCGACAGCCGCTTCTTCAAGCGTCCTGCCTTCGATCGGCGTCACGCCCTGATAGCGCTCCATGTCCGGCCCCTGATCGATCGTCAGCGCCAGGTGACCCTTGCCCATCAGCGCGGAAAACCCGCGCCCGCCGGCGCCGACCGCGATCGACGCGGTCGCGCGCATGGCGCCGTCGGAGACATAATCTGCGACGAGAAGCCTCACCGGTCCGTCGCCTTGCGCCTGGAAGATCAGCTTGCCGTCGAATTTTAGCGACGACCCCATCAGGGCCGTCAGCGCCGCCGCTTCGCCGAGCAATTCCAGAACGCCGTCGGGGAAAGGGTGAGCCGCCAGAATTTCGTCGATCGCGGGGCCGAGACGAATGATCCGCCCGCGAACGGCGCCGGCGCCGACATGAAACGGGATGAGGATGTCGTCGCGCATGCCGCCCGGCCTCAGCTTTTCAGCTTGTAACCGCTTTTCAGCAGCCGGTAGCTGACGACGGCAAGGGCGAGGTTGACGAGCAGCGTCGCGGCGAATCCGATCGTCAGCGACGCCTCGGCGGCGCCGGTGAAGCCGAAGCGAAACCCGTCGATCAGGTAGAACACCGGGTTGAAATGGCTGATCGACAAGAACGGCTCGGGCAGGCTGCCGATCGCATAAAAAGTGCCTGACAGAAATGTCAGCGGCGTGATGACGAAATTGGTGAAGGCCGCCAGCTGGTCGAATTTGTCGGACCAGATCCCGCCGATGACGCCGAGGAGGCCGAACATCAAGGCGCCCGACAGCGCGTAATAGACGATCGCCCAGACATGGGTGAAATGCATCGCCGCCCCCGACATCGCCATGAAGGCGGCGCTTGTCGCCGCGGTGACGACCGCAACGAGGATGCCGCGGCAGGCGGCGCCGGCGACAAACGCCGTCAACAGTTCGGATGCGGACAATGGCGGCATCAGCACGTCGACGATCGAGCCCTGCACCTTGCCGATGATGATCGAGGAGGACGAATTGGCGAAGGCATTGGTGAGGATCGCCATCATGATGAGGCCGGGCGCCAGGAATTCGACATAGGGAACGCCGCCGACCGCGGACCGCCCGCCCATCGCCTGGATGAACACGAGGAGAAAAAGCAGCGTCGAGATCAATGGCGCGAAGATCGTCTGGAACGAGACTTTCAGGAACCGCCGGATCTCCTTGGCGATCAGCGTCTGAAGGCCGAGCCAGTTGACCGCGCCGAAGCGGCGCTCGCCGAAGGCGCGGGCGCCCGGATCCGCGGGACGCCCGATCCCGGGCGCGATGGCGACGTCTTTGTTCATGAAGGTCATGTCGCCCGGGCGCAGATGGCGGTCAAGCGACGGCGCGATTTCAGCGGGCGCGGACCTACCAGATTTAGTGTGTAAAATTCGAGGGGGGCGCCATGTTGTAATTCTGCGCCTTTGGGATACTATATTTTGCGAGCGTCATCGGGCGCATTCCAGACGCTACAAGATATTGTGATGAGCGAGAGGGGGCGCCGGGCGTACATCCGGCGGCCATTTCAGGCCCTCTTCGAGGGAAACAGGGAGCAACCGCATGGCTTGGAACGACGAACGGGTCGAGCTTTTGAAGAAATTCTGGTCCGAGGGGCTTTCGGCCAGCCAGATCGCCTCGAAAATGGGCGGCGTCACGCGGAATGCGGTGATCGGCAAAGTCCACCGCCTCGGCCTGTCCGGGCGGGCGACGCCCGCCAAACCGCAGCGCGGCTGCGACCGCGATCAGCATGTCGAGGAAGAAGCGCCTATCGGCGTCGCCAGGGTCGAGATCGACAAATTGATCGTCGAGCCTGAATTCGTCGCGCCGGCGATCTTGACCAGCGGCGACATGGCGACGGTCGCGACGCTGAAGGGCAACATGTGCAAATGGCCGATCGGCGACCCGGCGAAGGACGATTTTCATTTCTGCGGGCAATCGGCGCCGACCGGCAAACCCTATTGCGCCTATCATGCGCAGCTGGCGTTTCAGCCCGCGCAGCGCCGTCTCGATCGGCCGGCCCCGCCGGCTGCGCGCGCGCTGGCAGAATCCGCCAAACGGCGCGCCGCGAACTGATCGAAAACACCGCATGACGCGTCAAAACCGCCGATCCGCGATCGGCGGTTTTTCATGACATGTCGAGCGAATAGCCGGCCGCCCGCACGGTGCGGATCGGATCTTCATGATTGTGTTTGGTCAGCGCCTTGCGCAGCCGGCCGACATGCACGTCAACGGTGCGGACCTCGACAAAGACGTCCGACCCCCACACCGCGTTGAGCAGCTGCTCGCGCGAAAAGACGCGGCCGGGATGTTGGATCAGGTGATCGAGGAGCCTGAATTCCGTCGGCCCGAGATGCACTTCGAGATCGCCGCGCCAGACGCGATGCGCAGTGCGGTCGACTTTGAGGTCGCTATAGGAAACGACATCCTCGACCAGCGCCGGTCGGATGCGGCGCAGCACCGCGCGCACGCGCGCGATCAGCTCGGCGGTCGAAAACGGCTTTGTCAGATAATCATCGGCGCCGGTTTCAAGCCCGCGAATGCGGTCGGCCTCTTCCGAGCGGGCGGTCAGCATGATGATCGGCAAATTCTTGGTGTCGGGATTTTGCCGGATGCGGCGGCAGACTTCGATCCCTGACACTTTCGGCAGCATCCAGTCGAGGACGACGATGTCAGGATGAAATTCCTGGAGCTTCAGCAGCGCATCTTCGCCGTCGACCGCGATCCGCGTGTCGAAATCCTCGCGCGCGAGATTGTAGTCGAGAAGCGTCGAGATCGCTTCTTCATCCTCGACGATCAGAACCTTGGTTTTCGCCATCTCGCGCGCCTTTCAAGGTTCAAGGAAGGTTAGAGGGAGTGCGGGGCGCGGCGCCGACCGCCGCGGTTTCGTCGCCTTTCGGCCGCGCGGCGGCGAACAATTCGCCGGTTTCGACAAAATGCAGCGCCTCGGCGATATTGGTCGCGTGATCGCCGATGCGTTCGAAATTCTTGGCGATGAACAGGAGATGCGCGCCGGCGATCACTTTGCTCGAATCCCCGCTCATCGCCTGCATCAGGTCGCGGTAGAGGGAATTGTAGAGTTCGTCGAGATCGCTGTCGCCGCCCCAGATCGCTTCGGCGGCGGCGAGATTGGCGATCTGGAACGCGCTCAGGATATCGGAGAGCTGGCGCAGGCTGGCGCGGCCCATGCGGACGACGCCGGCGATCGACATCTGGGCCGGCGATTCACGGCTGACGACGAGGGTGCGCTTGGCGACGTTCTTCGCAAGGTCGCCGACGCGCTCGAGCTCGCCCGCGAGCTTCAAATAGCTGACGGTCTGGCGGAGCTGGCGTTCGTCCAGCTTGCCGCCGCGCAAGGCGTCATAAACATGCGCATCGATCTGGCGGTTCAGCGCGTCAACCTTCGCATCGGTCCGGATGATCCGTTCGGCGAGCGCGATGTCGCGGCGCTCGAACGCCGTGATCGCCTCGCCAAGCTGCGTTTCGACCAGCGCGGCGATCTGGGCGAAATCGCCTTCGAGGGCGCGCAATACGGCGGGCGTTGTCGTCACGGCGGCCATCCCCATGTCCGGGGTCACTCCTTACCAAGCGAGGCGGAACGGTTCATTCCCCGGATTGTGTGACAGATTCTTGTCCGAAGCGGAAATTTGCGCGCAATTCGTGCGTCAGCGCATCCGCGCGGCCTGCTCCCGCGCCGCGGCGGGAGGAAGGTAGAAAGTGAAGGCGGTGCCGCCGGCGAGCCGGCTTTCGACCTGCAGCCCGCCCTTGTGGCGATTGACGATGTGCTTGACGATGGCAAGGCCGAGCCCGGTGCCGCCGGTTTTCTTGCTGCGCTCGATATTCACCCGGTAAAATCGCTCGGTGAGCCGCGGGAGATCGCCGCGCTCGATGCCGGGTCCGAAATCGCGGACCTGAACGAAGGCGAGGTCTTCGACGGCGCAATTCAGCCGGCCGGCGATCTGCGCGGCGGAATCGCCGGCCCGGTGCGCGAGCTCGCCGTCCTGCGCCAGCGACGGCGCGACGCCCCGCCCCGCCTTCACCTTGATCATCGCGGGATCGCCGCCGTATTTGGTCGCATTGTCGATGAGGTTCTGGATCGCCTGAAACAGCTCGTCGCGGTCGCCGACGACAGGGAGCGGCGCCCCCGCGAGATTTTCGAAATCCACAATCGCGGACGATTGATCGAGCATCGGCCGCAGGCTTTCGATCACATCCTCGGCGATCGCCACGAGTTCCGTCACATCGCGCGGCGGCACATGTTCGTGGAGTTCAATGCGCGACAGCGACATCAGGTCGGCGACGAGACGCTGCATCCGCTCCGCCTGCGCCTGCATGATGCCGAGGAACTTCTCGCGGGCGTCAGGGTCGTCCTTCGCGTGACCGCGCAAGGTCTCGATGAAGCCGAGCAGCGAGGCGAGCGGCGTGCGCAATTCGTGACTGGCCGACGCGACGAAATCCGCGCGCATCTGCTCGACCCGGCGCTCGCTCGTCAGGTCGCGGATGTAGACGAGAATCCGGTCGCGCGGCGTCGCGTCGTCCA
>JBGSNB010000547.1:0-5131 GCA_041739835.1 Parvularculaceae bacterium
TCCACGAGGCGGCAAGGAGCGAGGCGCTGAAGCGGCTCGCCCCCCCTGATTCGGCCCGGCGGGGCGCGACCCTGGTCCTCGCCGCCATCCGCCATCCCGACCTTGCCCGGCGGCGCGAAGACGCGTTTTTCGGCCTCGACCTTGAAAACCCCGACCTCGACCAGCTCCTCGGCGAGGTTCTGGGCGCGCTTTTGGCCGATCCCGGCCTTGACAGCGAAGGGCTGAACGCTCATCTGCAGCGCACGCCCGCGGCCGGGACATTGCAGCGCATTCTCTCTGACGAGACGCTGAACAGACAGAGATTCCTAAGGCCGGGCGCTGAGTTGGACGAGGTCGACTGGGGCTGGAGCGACGCCCTGCGTCATCACCTGCTCGCCACATCGGCGAAGCGGGAGATGGCGGCTACCGCATCTCAGACGTTTGCCGATGGAGAGGAAGTCTGGAAGGCCGCCGTGCTGGCGCGCGAGGAGCTCAGGAATTCGGGCGGTCTCGCCGACCGTCTCGATGAAGAGGGTCAGGCGAAGGGAAAAGACTTGGACGAGCGTCTTGAAACCATGCGGGCGAATGTTTCGGCGCGAAAGCGCGAACGCAAGCCCAATTATTAATCCCGCGGCGCCGAGGCGCCGGGTCCTGGAAGGCGAATTTTGAATGGCGAAGAAGGCCAAGAAGGAAACTCCGGAGACCGAGGTCGCGACCGACGGTCCGATCCTCGACATGACCAATGCCGAGGTCAAGAAGCTGATCAAGACCGCGAAGGCGCGCGGCTATGTCACCTATGACGAGCTGAACTCGATCCTTCCGTCGGCGGAGTTTTCCTCCGAGCAGATCGAAGACGTGATGGCCCAGCTGTCGGAGCTCGGCATCAATGTCGTCGAGCATGACGAGGAGGACGAGGAGGCGGCGGAAGCCGACAGCCCCGACGACGAGGAGGAAGGCCCCTCGCGCGCCGTCGCCAAGAAGGACGACAAGACCGGCGTCGCCACCAACACCTCGGCGTCGGCCGACCGCACCGACGACCCCGTGCGCATGTATCTGCGCGAAATGGGCTCGGTCGAGCTGTTGTCGCGCGAGGGCGAGATCGCCATCGCCAAGCGCATCGAGGCGGGCCGCGAGACGATGATCCGCAGCTTGTGCGAATCCTCGCTGACCTTTGAGGCGATCACCGTCTGGCGCGACGAATTGCGCGACGGGCGCGTGCTGCTGCGCGACATCATCGACCTCGACGCGACCTATGGCGGCGGCCCGGAAGCGCGCCCCGACATGACGCAGCCCGACATCGCGGCCCGCGTCCAGAAAGAAGAAGCCGAGCGCATCGAGGAGAATGTCGGCGGGGGCGAGGACGACGAAGACGAATTCGATGAGGGCGCGCTGTCGCTGTCGGCGATGGAGGCGGAGCTGCGCGACGGCGTTATGCAGACCTTCGACGCGATTTCGGAGGACTACAAGAAGCTGCGCCGGCTGCAGGACATCATGATCGAAGAGGAGCTGAAAGGCGGCGAGCTTTCGCAATCTCAAGGCAAGCGCTTCAAGAAGCTGCAAAAGGAAATCGTCGAGCGCGTGCGCTCCGTCCGCCTCAACAATCAGCGGATCGAAGCCCTCGTCGAGCAGCTCTACGACATCAATCGCCGGCTGATGGCGCTTGAAGGAAAGCTGGTGCGGCTCGCCGACAATTACGGCGTCAACCGCCGCGAGTTCCTCAACGACTATCTCGGCCACGAGCTTGACCCGGACTGGCTCGACCGCCTGAAGGCGAAGACCGGCAAGGGCTGGAAGAACTTCACCACCAAGGGCGAGAAATCGATCGTGCATCTGCGCGAGGAGATCGGCAAGCTCTCGACCGAGACCGGCCTTACCGTCAAGGATTTCCGCCGCATCGTGCAGACCGTGCAGAAAGGCGAGCGCGAGGCGCGCATCGCCAAGAAGGAAATGGTCGAGGCGAATTTGCGCCTCGTCATCTCGATCGCGAAGAAATACACCAATCGCGGCCTGCAATTCCTCGACTTGATCCAGGAAGGCAATATCGGCCTGATGAAAGCGGTCGATAAATTCGAATATCGCCGCGGCTACAAATTCTCGACCTATGCGACATGGTGGATCCGGCAGGCGATCACCCGCTCGATCGCCGATCAGGCGCGCACCATCCGCATCCCGGTGCACATGATCGAGACGATCAACAAGATCGTCCGCACCAGCCGCCAGATGCTGCACGAGATCGGCCGCGAGCCGACGCCGGAAGAACTCGCCGAAAAACTCTCGATGCCGCTCGAAAAAGTCCGCAAGGTGATGAAGATCGCGCAGGAGCCGATCTCCCGCGAAACGCCGATCGGCGACGAGGAGGACAGCCACCTCGGCGATTTCATCGAGGACAAGAACACCATCCTGCCGATCGACGCGGCGATCCAGAGCAATCTGCGCGAGACGACGACGCGCGTCCTCGCGTCATTGACCCCGCGCGAGGAACGCGTCCTGCGCATGCGCTTTGGCATCGGCATGAACACCGACCACACTTTGGAAGAGGTGGGTCAGCAGTTCTCAGTCACACGCGAGCGCATCCGCCAGATCGAGGCGAAGGCGCTCCGGAAACTGAAGCATCCGAGCCGGAGCCGGAAGCTGCGGTCGTTCCTCGATAATTAGGCAGGAGGCGGGCTGAGGCCCGCCTCGCCAGGCCAGACGTCATCCCGGACGCGTCGCGACACGAGCCGATGCGGTTCCGGGATCTCGTGCGGTTCTTGCGCCGCGACTGCGACGGATTCCGGACCTGCCCAGCTGCGCATAACGCGGCCGTGCGTCCGGAATTGCCGAAGGCAATTCCGCAAGTCCGAAAATTCGCGATTCCCCGATTTGGGGAAAACCGCTTAACTTCTTGAATCCAAAAGCCGATTGAAATCCGTCCTACACTTGGCGTTTGGCCTTAGAATGGCCTTGCCGCCAGTTGAGAGGACAATTTCGCGCATGCAACGCTTCGCTTCAACCCCGATGCCGTCCCGCCGCGCGCATTTCCCCAATCGGCTGCATACGGAGAATGCGGACGAAACTGCAACGATCCGCGCCACGCCTCACTCCGAACAGAGGCCCGGTGCGGTGCCAAACCGCAAAATCCGGACGTTTAGCCTTGGTATTCGCGCCGCCGCGCCCCCATCGGTTGCGGCCTTTCCGCAGGAGCATCAAATGCGTTCCAGATTCTATTCCGCCAGAGACGCCGCCAAAAATTTCGGTGAATTGCTGGAGGCCGCCGACGCCGAGCCTGTCATCGTCCGCCGCCACGGCCGTCCGCGCGCCGCCGTCATCGGCTGGCGCCTCTTTGAACACTACAAGAAGGCCTATGACGACGCCTTCGACGAGCGCCAGCTCGACCTTCTTGAGTTGCGTCTCAAGGCCGTCGCCGAAGGAAAGCTCGGGCGGAGCGATCGCGCTCGCGCGCTCGGCGAGCGGCTGAAGCGCGGCGAGGCGATGCTCAGCGATGTTCCGCGTCCGGCGCAGAAAGAGCGCGAATGACGCTGGCGCCCTCACATGACGAATGTCGCCTCGTAATTGGTCTTCAGGAAAGGCAGCATCTCCTCGAAGGAGGCGTTTTCGAGGTCGATCATCGGCTCGATCTTCTCGCGCGGCGACTTCGCGGCGCGAAAACGCGTATGGCTGCGGTTGAGCGCAATGCGGTATTGCCGCATGCGCTCCACCTCGACGCCCGGCTGCAACCCGTCCTCGATGGTGCGCGCGGCGAGCGCGAAGAAGGCGATGAGGACGCCGGCGACGCTGAAAATCGGCGCGGCGAGCAGCGGCAAATCGACGATCGATCCGGCGAAAACCAGCGTGTCGAGGCCGAGAATGACGACGAGACAGCTAAGGCCGACGGCGCCGAAGAAGCGCGCCTGACGCGCCGGCGCGTGTTTCCACAAACTGCGCTTTTCGCTGAGCAGCAGGTTGCAATAGTCGATCTGCCGCTGGAACCGCAGGAGTTCATAGGCGCGGTAATATTCCTCGAGATTGGGATCGTCCGCCTCCGGCAGGTCGGCGGCGAAATCGAAGAAGAGGCCCTGGCCGGGATCTTCGGCTTCGACGATCGCGTGAAACTCGTCTTCGAGGCGCGCGAGGAAATCAACCGTGAAGCGCTCAAAGTCGCGGTCACGTCGCGCGATGAAGGCGTCCGCCGCGGCCTTGTCGCGCGCGCCCTTCAAAAGCGCGCCGCCATGCGCGGCGAAATGCTGGAAATGAAATTGCCGCATGCGTTCGGTGGCGAGCCGGTCGGTCAGCCAGCGCAGTTTGCGCCCGCGAAACATCACGCCGAAATAGCCGATGGTGACGCTCGAAATGCCGCAGGCGGCGCCGACGATGGCGATCGCGCGTTTCACCTCATGGTCGAGCCCGCCATAAAGCGTCGAGCTGGCGGCGATCATCAACGCGGCGGTCGCCAGCGCCACCGCGGCGACGCCCCAGCGCCGACTGCGTGCTTTCGACTGGTTGGCGCGCTGGTCATGTCCTTCGAAGATCGCGCGCAGCGCCGGGTTGTCGAGCGCGTAATAGACGTTCGGGAACGCCCGCTTCGCCATCTCGCGGTCGGCGTCGGTCAGGAAGATGTCGTTATTGAAGGCGTAGGCCATCCGCCCTCCCGCTTGCCCCGGCGCCGGCGTCCCGCTCCGCCCGTTGCGGCCGCTGACGACAGCCCTATCAAAATCCATCCGCCCGCGGTAGATAGGCGCCGCGAGGGAGAGACCCGTGCCAGACGTCTTCATTTCCTATAATCGCGAGGATCGCGAAACCGCGCGCCTCGTCGCCAATGCGCTCGAGGCGGAAGGCTTCTCCGTATGGTGGGACGCCGCGCTGCGGGCCGGCGAGACCTATGACGAGGTGACCGAGCAAAATCTGCGCGGCGCGGGCGCGGTTGTCGTTCTCTGGTCGAAACGGTCGTCGAATTCGAAATGGGTGCGCGCCGAAGCGACTGTCGGCGAGCGCAGCTCGACGCTGGTCCCGGCGCTGATCGAAGACTGCGAACGGCCGATCCGGTTTGAGCTGGTGCAGACGGCGGATCTTCGCCACTGGCGCGGCGACCGCAATGATCCGCATTGGCGCGCCTTCATGCAGGACGTCCGGACGGCGGTGTCGCGGCGCAGCGCCAAGCCGGCGCCGCCGGCGG
>JBGSNB010000560.1:0-7578 GCA_041739835.1 Parvularculaceae bacterium
ACCGCCGTCGACAAGGCGGAAGGCGACCCCGTCGCCGCCTTTCGGATCAATGCGGAGGCTGTCGGCGAGATCGCAGAGGCGGCGCATTCGATCGGCGCGCGCCTTATTCATCTTTCTACGGATTATGTATTTTCGGGCGACAGCACGTCGCCGATCGACGAGACGGCGCCCGTCAGACCGCTCAACGTCTACGGCGCTTCGAAGGCGAAGGGCGAGGAGCTGGCGCTGCGCGGTCATCCCGCCGTCGTCATCCTGAGGACCTCCTGGGTGTTTTCGCCCTTTGGCGGCAATTTCCTGAAAACCATGCTGCGAGTGTCCCAGACCAGGGACAGCATCGATGTTGTCGCCGATCAGCAGGGCGGACCGACATCCGCCGAAGCGATCGCCGCCGCGTGCTTGAAAATCCTTCGCTCCGGACAGCCGGGCGCCGGGATCTACCATTTTCAGGGCGCGCCGGCCGCGACATGGGCTGATCTGGCGGAAGAGATCTTCGCCGCGGCAGGCAGGTCGGCGAAGGTGAACAAGATTGCAACCGCCGCCTATCCGACCCCGGCGCGGCGGCCGCTTTACGCCGTTCTCAATTGCGCAAGGATTCTGCGAGAATTTGGCGTGGAGCAGCCGGACTGGCGGCGCGACGTCGCAAGAACGATCGACCGTTTGACCGCCGCCGAAGCCGCAAGCGAATAGAGGAAGCCGTAAATGAAGGGAATTGTGCTGGCCGGCGGCTCTGGAACGCGCCTCTACCCGGTGACGCGCGGCGTCTCCAAGCAATTGATGCCGATCTACGACAAGCCGATGGTCTATTATCCGATCAGCGTCCTCATGCTGGCGGGCATTCGCGACATCTTGCTGATTACGACGCCGGAGGATCAGCCCGCGTTCAAGCGCCTGCTGAACGACGGGGCCGAATGGGGCCTGCGGCTGCATTACGCGGTTCAGCCAAGTCCGGACGGCCTCGCGCAGGCGTTCACGATCGGCGAGGAGTTCATCGCCGGCGACAAATGCGCATTGGTCCTCGGCGACAATATTTTCTACGGGCACGGATTGACGGATGAATTGCAGGCTGCGGCGTCGCTCAAGGAAGGCGCCGTGATCTTCGCCTATCAGGTCACCGACCCGATGCGATACGGCGTCGTCGCCTTCGATGCGGCGGGCAATGTGACCAGCATTGAGGAAAAGCCGGCGACGCCGAAATCAAATTATGCGGCGACCGGCCTGTATTTCTATGATGAGACGGTCGTCGAGCGCGCCAGGCGCGTCAAGCCATCCGCCCGCGGCGAACTCGAGATCACAACCCTCAACGAAATGTATCTCGGCGACAACAAGCTCAAGGCGCGGATTCTCGGGCGCGGCTATGCGTGGCTGGACACCGGCACGCATGAGTCGCTGCTTGAAGCGGCGCAATTTGTACAGACGATCGAGACGCGGCAGGGTCTGAAAATCGCCTGCCCGGAGGAGATCGCCTACCGCCTCGGTTTCATCGACGCAGATCAGTTGCGCCGCCTGGCGGCGCCGCTCGCCAAGAATCAATATGGTCAGTATTTGTTGCGGATCGCCGCCGGCTAGACTTCGCGGGCGTGATCGGGTTCCTCCTGCCGGGCCACGCTCGAAGGAACGCCGCCGCGTTGCTTCAAACGCCCTAATCGGCGCAGAATGAGGCCGGGCGTCGGCACGGAGGTGAAATGAAGATTTTTGTCATAGGCGGCGACGGCTTTTGCGGTTGGCCGACTTCGCTGCACCTTTCAAACCTTGGCCATGACATCACGATCGTCGACGACTTGTCGCGACGCAAGATCGATGTCGAACTCGAAGTCGAGTCCCTGACGCCGATCCGGCCGATTTCGGTTCGCCTCGCCGCATGGGCGGAGATCTCCGGCAAGCGCATCAGTTTCGAGATGATCAACGTCGCGAAGAATTATGCGCGATTGCTGCATCTGATCGTCGAGGAGCGCCCCGACGCCATCATCCACTTCGCCGAACAGCGGGCGGCGCCCTACTCGATGAAGTCTTCGTTCCACAAACGCTACACCGTCGACAACAATATCAATGCGACCAACAACATTCTCGCAGCGATCGTCGAGGCCGGCGTCGACGCCCATCTTTTGCATCTCGGGACCATGGGCGTTTACGGTTACGGCACTGCGGGGATGAAAATTCCCGAAGGCTACCTCCCGGTGAAAATTGCGACTGAGGACGGCCGCGAAATCACGCAGGAGATCCTCTATCCGGCCAATCCCGGGTCGATCTACCACATGACGAAGACCCAGGATCAGCTGCTGTTCGCCTTTTACAACAAGAACGACAAGCTGAAGGTCACGGATCTTCATCAGGGAATCGTCTGGGGCACCCAGACCAGGGAAACGCGGCTCGACGAACGGCTGATCAACCGATTTGATTATGACGGCGATTACGGCACGGTGCTGAACCGTTTCTTGATGCAGGCGGCCGTCGGCTATCCGCTCACCGTCCATGGGACCGGCGGCCAGACGCGCGCCTTCATCCACATTCAGGATACGGTGCGCTGCATCCAGCTCGCGGTCGAAAACCCGCCGCAGCATGGCGAGCGCGTCCATATCCTCAATCAGATGACAGAGACGCACCGCGTTCGCGATCTGGCGGCGATGATCGCCGAGAAGACCGGCGCGCGGGTCGAATTCGTGAGCAACCCCCGCAATGAAGCGGCGGAAAACGACCTCAATGTTGAAAATCGGCGGCTGCTCAATCTCGGCCTTGACCCGATCACGCTTGAGGAAGGTCTGCTGGAGGAGGTTCGCGAGATCGCGCGCAAATACGCCGACCGCTGCGACCGCTCGAAAATTCCCTGCGTCTCCTACTGGAATGACGCCCAGCGCGAAAAAGCCGACCGCTGAGACGGCATCGGCGCAAAAGAAAACCGGCGCCTTCCGAGGAAGACGCCGGCCCTACGCATACTGAACTTGTGTTCCGCGGCGCTTATTCTTGCGGCGTCGCTTCAACAGCCGTTTCGATCGCGCCTTCCGCGGCGTCGGCGGCGACTTCGACAACGCCTTCGGCGGCGTCGGTCGTCGCATCGGCCGTCGCTTCAGCGGACGCGGCGATCGGCTCGACCGCTTCGCCTTCAACGGCGACGGTGGCTTCCGCCGTGATTTCGGCGGTTTCGGTCGCCGCGGTCATATCCGTAGTTTCGGCGGTCGCGGCCTCTTCCGCGGTCGCCATCGTCGGCGCTGCTTCGATAGCCGCAGCGTCCGTCGTCGTTTCCGTCGCGCAGGCCGCGAGGCCGAACGCGAACGCGGCGCCAAGCGCCAAAGTCAGTTGAGTTTTCATGGGATGCACCCTCCGTTGATGATGGCGCGACATCAATCCTAGTCGGCGAACAGGCACAAGCGGCGGCGCGGGGATTTACGCCGAATTAATCGGCTCAAAATGACCGGCGCGTAATGATCGCGCCGCTTCGGCATCCTTGAGTGAGCGCTCACTCATTTCTGCGTCGCCGCCGCCGCGCAAAATTTATTTTCGAAATCCTGTCACACTCGGACCCCCTGTATCGTCTTAGCGGCAGGGCGCGCGTCATCTCTTCGGCGCGCGGCGGCTCTTTAACATCGTCGATCTTTTGCAGCGTTCCGGTTCCCTCGAACTGGCCGCCTGCGCTGAAGGAAAGCCGGAGGCTTGCGCCGCGCGCGAAAAAGGCATGCCCTTTGACGAAAAGAAAAGGGCGCCCTTTGCGGCTGCAAGCCGCGCGGATCGTCAAAAAACCGGAAGAGACGGACCCGGACGAGGGCGCCTTTCGGGGGGCGCAGAAGCGGGGCCGCGTCAGGCGGACGCGATCCGGATCAGGGGCCGGAGACACTAGTCCGCTGCATAGGCGCTGAAATAGTCGATCGCGTCCGACATTGATCGCGAATCCGCCATGCGCCAGTCGTGGACGCTGTCCGGGTTGAGGAGGACGCCGTCCGGGGAGACGATCAATATGGTCGGCGTTCCAAGCAGCGTCTCGACGCCGAACCTCTTCGCGACATCGAGATTGCGATCGCGATTGCCGACATCGACAAAGACCAGATGGAAACCGCGATCGATGATCGCATCGAGCGGCGCACTCGCGAATTTCGCGGCCAGTCCGCGGCTGTCATGACACCAATTGCCGCCAAGGACGAGGAGAACAGGCCTGCCGCTCGCCTTCGACGCCAGAAGCGCGCCCTCGACATCGTTCATGGCGGCGGCCGTTTCGTCAAAGGGCCGCGGCTCTGCGCCATTCGAGGGATGATCGGGCTGCGACGCATCGCTGATCTTGAAAGCAAGCCGCATCAGCCGCTCTTTGACGGCGTTGAAAGTCGGATGGGCGCCTTTGGCGGGCTGCGGCGCGACGCCGGTCGCCGCGAAGGCGATCGCCACATCATGCGGCCGCCCCGATGACGGCTTCGCCTTCAGCAGCCGCGCGCCGCTAAAAAGTCTGTAGGCCTCGCCCGGGTGACCAATCAGGCTGCGACCCGCCAGCAGCGCCGCGTTCCCGTCAACGGTCTGCACGCCGAGCCCGAATGCGCGGAAAAATCCCTCTTCGGAATCGCCGTTCGGCGTCTTCTCGTCGAAGCGCCATGAAGGCTGGGTCAGGAATTCGGCATTGCGGAGCTGGCGGACAAGCTCCGCGAGATCGATAACGGACGCCCTTTGTCCCCCTTGCGGCGAAAACAGCGTCGGATTGTCGCCCGGCCGATAGGCGCCAAGATAGGCGGCGCGATCGACGCTTTCCTCTGCGAGAAAAAACGGCAGGTCGCCGGCAAGAACTTCCGGCGGATCGACAAGCGGCCGCCAACCCGCATCCGTTCGCTCATAAAGCGCCGCGCCATCTCGCCGCGCTTTCGGCGACACGCCGGACCAATTGAAACCGATATCGAGTTTCGTCGGCCGAAATAGCCGCTCGCCCATGACGAGGTCGAAACGTCGCTGCGTCGCGCCCTCGATCACGGCGGCGAGGATGCCGTAATTCAGATTGGCGTATTGGAACCAGGCGCCGGGCCCGAGATCGACGTCATCCGCCGCAGCCGCAAATGGCGGCGCATCGCCGACGAACAGCCACCGGAACTCGCGCGGCGCCGCGACCCAGTATTCTTCAGGGTCGCGGACAGATGACCGATGCGACAGGAGATGACGCACCGTGATCGGCCGATCAGGAAAGGCGGGGTTCGACAGCGGCCATCCGAGATAATCCGACGCGGCGCGATCAAGATCGACGGCCCCCTCGTCGATGAGCCGCGCAAGCGCCATGGCGATCACCATCTTCGACACCGAAGCGACGCGCAATTTCGAGGTTGCGCGCAATGGGCGCGCGCATTTGCCGTCTGTCTCGCTCTTGAATTCGGCGCAGCCCGCAGCGCCCGAATAGACCAGTCGGTCGCCCACCATTACGGCAAGAGCGGCGCCGGCGATCGGATCGGTCTCGCCCTTGCCATCGACGATCCGGCGCAATTCCCGGTCGATGCCGCCCGCGGAATATCCGTCGCCGGCGAGCGCCGTCGAGGGCGCGAGAAGAAAGCAGAGCGCAAGCGCAAACCGCATCGACATGTCCTATCCGAAATATCGCTTCAGTCTGAGCGACGCCTGTTCGAGCACGTCCTGTTTCTTGCAGAAACAGAAACGCGCGTAATGCTTCGGCGCCGCATCGCCGCCCGGCGGATAGAACGCCGACACCGGCACCGCCGCAACCCCGGCTTTCTCGGTGATTTCCCGGCAAAACGCGATGTCGTCGTCGCGGCCGACGGAGCGGATATCGACGGTCGCGAAATACGTCCCTTCGCAAGCGAGCGTGTCGAAGCCGGCGCCCTTCAACCCCGCGATCATCAAGTCGCGTTTGGCCTGCATGGCGGCGACGAAGCCGCGGTAATAGTCGTCGCCAAACGCCATCCCCTCCGCGACCGCAAGCTGAAGATGCGGCGGGCAGGTATAGGCGATGAACTGGTGCGCTTTCATCATCCCGGTGATCAGCCGTTCCGGTCCCGTCGCATAGCCGATGCGCCATCCGGTCATCGAAAACGTCTTGCCGGCCGATCCGATGCGCACGCAGCGATCGCGCATGCCGGGAAGCGCCATCAGCGGCGCGTGGCGAACGCCGTCGAAAATCAGATGCTCATAGACCTCGTCGCAAACGACGATCAGATCATGATCGATCGCAATATCGGCGACGATCTGCAATTCGCCGGGCGTCAACACGCGGCCGGTCGGGTTGTGCGGCGTATTCACGGCGATGACCCGTGTGCGCGGCGTCAGCGCCGTCAAGATCGCCTCGCGGCTGATCCGCCAGTCCGGCGGCGCCAATGAAACGATTTTCGCGGTTGCGCCCGCCGCCTCGACGATCGGCGCATAGGAATCATAGCAAGGCGCCAGCAGGATGGCTTCGTCCGTCGGCTGAAGAAAGGCGAGGAACGCCGCCGCGAGCGCCTCGGTGGCGCCGGCTGTCACCAGCGTCTGCGTTTCCCAATCGACGTCGAGCCCGTAGAAGCGCCGGTTTGACTGCGCGAGCGCCTGACGCAATTCGGGAACGCCCTGCACCGGCGCATATTGATTGGGGCCGGCCCGCAAGGCGCGCGCCGCCGCCTCGATCAGCGCCGCAGGCCCGTCCTCGTCGGGAAAGCCCTGGCCGAGATTGATCGCCCCGTGCCGGCGCGCCAATGCCGACATCACCGCAAAAATCGTCATCGGACGGTTGGCGAAAACCGGGTTCAGCGGCGGCGTCATCGGGTCGTCACCGCAAATGTTAAATTTTTGTGAGAGTTCAGGCGGTTCATGGCTCCAGCCGGCGGCGCGACCCGGGCTGCGGACGGCCCGCCCGCATTTAACGGCCCACCCGCCGCCGGCGCAACCATCGAAAATTGGCGGCGCAGCAGCCGACGCTTCACGCCGTTTCCAGCACCGATAATCGCGCAAAACAAAAGCCGCCCCACGTTGTGAGGCGGCTCCTGCAAATCGGGCCTAAGCCTTTGATTTAGTTCTGCGGCTCGGCTGGCGTCTCTTCGACGACTTCTTCGACCGCAGCCGCGGCGTCATCGACCGCGCCCTCAACGGCCACGCCGGCTTCGTCGACCATCGCGCCCGCATCCACGGCCGCGTCATCCATCATCGCAGCGGCGTCGTCGACGACGGCTTCCGTCGTCGCGGCGGCGTCTTCGACAACTTCTTCAGTCGCTTCGACCGCTTCTTCGACGGCCGCTTCGGCTTCGGCAGCGTCTTTCTTCGCGCAGGCCGTCAGTCCGCCGGCGGCGAACGAAACAGCCAACAAAATCAACCACTTCTTGCTCATGATCCTTGCACCCCTGCTGGCGCCGACCGGGAATTCGGCGGCGGAATCGGGCGTCTTTTGTCAGATTTTGCGTTTGAGGTCAAAGCCTTGGCGGGGTTAACATTGCGCAACACGAAGCAGGGTTTGCAGCATCGTGTTTCCCGCCCGAGGATTGCGGCGACCTGCTGGCGGCGCTGGCGAACTCGACTAAGGTCCATTGGCCGCTTTTGCAGGAGACCTTATGCGCCTCGCCCTCATTGCCTTGGTCGCTCTTGCCGCGGGCTGCGGAAAGCAGCCTGCCGACGCCGCCGCGCCGGAGCCGACAGCGGATG
>JBGSNB010000002.1:0-1652 GCA_041739835.1 Parvularculaceae bacterium
TGGCGTCGCGTCCCTCGGTGCTGTTGCTCGACGAGCCGACATCGGCGCTCGACAGCCAGGCGGAAGCGGAAATGATCGCGCGGCTCCGGCGCGCGACAGAGGGGCGAACCTTGCTGCTGGTCACGCACCGCATGTCGATGCTGAAACTCGTCGACCGCATCATCGTTCTCGACCGCGGCCAGATCGTCCTTGACGGACAGCCGGACGACATCATCCGGTCGATCACCAGCAATGCCGCGCCGCCCATCGAAGGCGGCAAGAATGTCCGCGAACTACCTGCGCCAAAAATCAAACCGATCAGGGCCGCCTAATGACGCTCGCCATCGCCTCCGACATCAATATCGACAGCGAACTGCCGATCGAGCCGTCAAAGGCCGCGCAATATCTCCTTTATACGATCGCGGGCCTGCTCTTCATCGCGCTCGTCTGGGCGGCGATCGCCAAGCTCGACCGCGTGACGCGCGGCGATGGTCGCTTCGTGCCGTCGAACCATCTTCAGCAGGTGCAATATCTTGAGGGCGGCATCATCAACCAGATTCTCGTCAAGCCAGGCGCAATCGTGAAAAAGGGCGATGTGCTGGTGCGCGTCGATCCGACGCAAATCAACGCGCGGATGAGCCAGGGTCAGGACGGCTACAACACGCTGGCGGCGCGCATTGCGCGCCTCGAAGCGGCCGCCGCGGAAACGCCGCTGGTGTTCCCGGCCGAGGTCGAAGCGGCGGCGCCCGATGTCGTCGCCAATGAACGCCAGCTCCATGACGCGCGCAAACAGGAATTCGAGGCGGCGCTCGAAGTTGAGGCGGGACGGCTCGCGGAAGCGCGCTCGGCGCTCGAATTCGCGGAGGAATCCCATGCGCTCGCCAGCCAGGAACTGGCGATCGTCGAGCCGCTGGTGCGCAAAGGGATCGAACCAAAGCTCGAACTCATTCGCGCCCGTCAGCGCGCCGCCGCGGCGCTCGGCGAAAAACAGCGCGCGGAAATCGCGGTGAAAAGCGCCGAGAGCGAGACCGATCGCATCAGGTCGACCTACTTCGCCGCGGTTGCGGACGAACTCGCGAAAGCGAAGTCGGAAATGACCGGCGTTTCGGGCGAACTCCCCGCGCTGCGCGACCGCGTCGACCGGACGACAGTCCGAAGCCCGATCGACGGCGTCGTTCACCGCGTTCTTGTCGCGACCGTCGGCGGCGTCGTGCAGCCGGGCCAGACGATCGTCGAGGTCGTCCCCGCCGGCGACACGCCGCTGGTCGAGGCGAAGATCAAGCCCGCCGACATCGGATTCCTGCGCGTCGGACAGGACGCGCGCGTCAAGGTCAGCGCCTATGATTCATCGACCTATGGCAGCCTCGCAGGGACGATCGAAACGATCAGCCCCGACGCGATCGAGAACGAAAAGGACGGCGAGCGCCATTTCCTGATCACGGTGCGCCTCGAGGCCGCCGCGCTTGAATCGAAAGACGGCGCCTTGCCGCTGATGCCCGGCATGGCGGCGGAAGTCGATGTGCTGAACGGCAAGCGGACGGTGCTCGCCTATCTCCTGAAACCGATCGCGAATGTCTCGAACAAGGCGCTGCAGGAAGACTGACCGGCTTTAGCCGCCGGCGGCGATGACGCCCGCGAGGTGCTCGCCGAGCCGCAGCGACAAAGCCGCAATT
>JBGSNB010000072.1:0-3146 GCA_041739835.1 Parvularculaceae bacterium
GCTGCTCGGCGGCGGCGGGGTCGATCTGCTGATGGGCGACTCCGCCTCGGCGCCAAGCGTGATTTTCGCGCGCAGCCTGTAAAGCGTCAGCCGCTTCAGCAGCGCCAGCGCGGTCGCGGCGTCGCAATCGAGAAGAAAGCCGCCGCCCTGCGGCGCCAGAAAGAAATCGAACAGGACCTTTCCCTGCGGCGTCAGCAGCGCGGCGAAGACGGCGTCGCCTTCCGCGACGTGCAGGATATCGTGGGTGACGAGGCCTTGCAGGAAGGCGCGCGCCTCGTCGCCTTCGACGCGCAAGACCGATCGACTTGAAAGAACGCCGCGCATGGCGGTCATCTATGACGCCTTGCGCGGCTTGTCATCCCGGAAACCGGCGCCGCCGGTCTTCCGGGATGAAAGCGCCTTCAAAGCCGGTCGAGGGCCGGCTTTTCCTTGCCGAGCCACGCGGCCTTCATCAGGCTCTCGGCGTATTTCTTCGCATGCTTGTCGCCTTGCGCCCTGTAGGCCTCGGAAAGACCGTAAAACGCCCAGCCGTTATTCGGGATCTCCGACAGCGATTCGACGAAGAGCTGCTCGGCGCGTTCGGCGTCCCCCGCCTTCAGCGCCAGCGCGGCGAGCGTCTGTTTCGCCGGATAATACCAATAGGGCGGTTCGGTGTAGTTGAGCGCCTTTTGCAGCGCGACGACTTCCTCCATCGCTTCGATCGCCGAGGCGAGGTCGCCATCCGCCGCCGCCGCGCGCGCGATCACCGTCAAATGCTGGATCTGCAGGATATCCGGCGCGGGGATAAGGTTGGTCACCAGCTTCGAGAAGTCTTCATTTGCGCGCAGCGCCGAAATCGCCTCGGCTTCGGCGCGCGCCTTGGCGGTCTCGCCGGTCTTGGCGAACGCCTCGCCGCGCGCATAATGCCACGCCGCCTTCAGGAACGGCGCGTCGTCGCCCGGATTTTCAAGCGCGAGAATGTCGGCCGGGGGCGCGAACTGCACCATCGCGTAATAGGGCGCCGTCTTGATCGGCGCCGCGAGCGGAACCTCGATCGCCATCTCGACCGGAATCTTCGCGTCGAGCTTCTTCGCCATGGCGAGCGCCGTCGCGCCGTCGCCGGCCATTTGCGCCGACGTCATCACGAAATGCACATTGTGCACGTAATAGCCGAATTCAAACATCGGGCTGGCGTCAGCGCTGGCGAGGAACGCCTCGTCGGCTTTCACCGCCTCGAGATTGAGATCCATCGACTGCTTGTAGCGGCCGATGCGCGCATAAGTGTGCGAGGGCATGTGAATGAGATGCCCGAGGCCCGGCGACAGCGCGGCGAGCCTGTCCGCATACGGAACGGCGCGGAAGGGATTGGTCGTCGCCTCCGTCGTGTGGATATAAAGGTGGATCGCCGGCTGATAGGCGGGATTGCGGGCGAGCACCGCTTCGAGCAGCGACAGCGTCTTGCCGGCGCGGCCTTTCGGCGTGCGCCCGTCCGCCTGCCAGTAATCCCAGGGCTGCGTGTCCATGTTCGCTTCCGCCGAAGTCGAGACGATGAAATCGTCGTCGGGATAGGTCGTCGCGACCTTCTCCATGGCGTCGGCGAACGCGGCGTCGAGCGCGCTGCGATCGGCGACCGGCGCTTTCGCATAGCGGACCGCCAGCGCATCGATTAGCGCCTGTTCCTTCGCGCTCGCCTTCGACCTCAGCGCCAGCGCCTTTTTCGTCGCCTCCCATGCCGGCTCAACGGCTTCGTCCGGCATCGGCATGTTGATGTTCGGCCCCCAGGCGAAAGCCTCGGCCCAGACGCACATGGCGCAATCGAGGTCTTCCGCCTGCGCCGCCCTGAAGGCGTTGATCGCCTCGCCGTGGTTGAAATTCCACATATGGGCGATGCCGGCGTCGAACAGCGCCTGCGCTTTCGCGCTCGCGGTCGTCACCTTGTAGCTGATGCCGGCGACGGGCTGCTGGCGAAGTTGCGGCGCGCCCGCCGTCTCCTCGTCATAGAGCGCCGCCTCGGCGGCGCCGATCGACGCGAAATAGGCGCGGCGCTTCAGCGCTGCGCCTGCATCCTTGCCGCAGACGCTGCGGACGATATCGAGCGGATTGATGAAGGGCGCGCCCGGCTCGGGCCGCGACAGCTCGACGCCGCCGAAGCCGATGACAACCGCCGCCGCCGCAGCGCCCGCAAGATAAAATTTTCGCATATCGCTCTCCCTTGGACCAAGTATGGATCATCAGGCGTCCGCCGCCTGTAGCGTCGACGAGCTCCGGATCCCCTGCCAATGCCGGACAATCCGACCGCCTGATATGGCGCGATGTCCGGAATTTATTGCCCTGCGTCCAAAACTCGCTCTTTTGGGCGCAATGCGGATAGTGCTTTAAGGGGCCATGACCGAGCCTTCAACCCACAATATCCGCGAATATTCCGTCAGCGAACTCGCCGGCGCAGTCCGGCGCGTCATCGAAGACGGCTTTGGCTTCGTGCGCGTCAAGGGCGAGCTTGGCCGGGTTACGCGCGCCGCCTCCGGCCATATCTATCTCGATCTCAAGGACGAGAATGCGACGATCTCCGGCGTCGTCTGGAAAGAAAATGCGCAGCGCCTCAAAATCGCGCCGGAACAGGGCATGGAAGTTGTGGCGACGGGCAAGCTCACTACCTTTCCCGGTCAGTCGAAATATCAGATCGTCATCGATAGCCTAGAGCCCGCCGGCGCCGGCGCCTTGATGGCGATCCTCGAGGAGCGCCGCAGGAAACTCGCCGCCGAGGGCCTGTTCGACGCCGCGCGAAAGCGCCCGATCCCGTTCCTGCCGGAGGTCATCGGCGTCGTCACCTCGCCGTCGGGCGCGGTCATTCGCGACATCCTGCACCGCCTGCGCGACCGCTTTCCGCGACATGTCATTGTCTGGCCGACGCTGGTTCAGGGCAAGGGCGCCGAGCACCAGATCGCGGCGGCCATTCGCGGCTTTAACGAGCTGCAGGAAGGCGGCGCTATTCCGCGTCCGGACGTTCTGATCGTGGCGCGCGGCGGCGGCAGTCTCGAGGATCTCTGGTGCTTTAACGAGGAAGTCGTGGTGCGCGCCGCCGCCGACAGCCGCATCCCGCTGATCTCGGCCGTTGGGCACGAGACTGACACGACGCTGATCGATTTCGCCGCGGACCTGCGCGCGCC
>JBGSNB010000095.1:0-16598 GCA_041739835.1 Parvularculaceae bacterium
TGATCACGGCGCTGATGAAAGCGGCGATCAGCGCATTGTTGTAGCCGAGCTGCTGCGCATAGACGGCGCCGACGCCCCAGAACGCGGCGTTGCCGAGGCCGACAAGCGGCGCGCCGACGGCGGCGACCGGCGACACCTTGAACAGGCGCGGGATGTTAAGACGCGCGGTTTCGATCGGCTTTGGGGCATCGGATTTCGTCAGCGCGACCGGCACAAGCGCCAACGACATCAGGATCGACACCATCGCGAAGAGATGGAAATTCGCGGGGCTCGCGGTCGCGAGCAGCGCATTGCCGGCCATCGTCGCGGTGAGGTCGATGACGCGATAGACCGAAAGGATCTGACCGCGATTGGCGTTCGTCGCCCGCTCGTTGATCCAGCTTTCGATCACCATGATGAGACCGGCGAAGCAAAAGCCCGTCAGCGCGCGCAAGATCGCCCACACCCAGACATCGACGACCAGCGGATGAATAAGCGCCGAAGCCGACGCGATCGAAGCGAGCGCGAGAAACGTCCTGATATGGCCGACCGACTTGATGAAGGCGGGATTGAACCGGCAGCCGAGGACAAAGCCCGCGAAATAAGCGGACATCAAGACGCCGATCAGCGAGGTCGGAAATCCCTCGATATTCGCCCGGACGGCGAGCAGGGTTCCCTGCAGGCCGTTGCCGGCGAGGAGAATCGCCGCGGCGATCAGAAGCGGCAATATGGCGGCGACGGCGCGGAGCATGAAGCGAAATCGGAACGGCGATCAGGCGATAGCCGCGTCAGCGGCGGCTTTCAAGGCTGCGCGAGGTTGCCGCTTTGCGGAACCTGCGAGGAATGCTAAGCGCGCCGGAACGCGTCATTGCGAAGCGGGACGACCAGGGAGGCGGAAGCTTGAATATCGACCGTGCTGACAATGACGATGAGCGCGGCGACCGTTCCCGGGCGCAATCGGCTCACCATGATCCAACGCCCCTGGTGGTCGACCTCGATGGCACTCTCATCTGCGGCGACTCGTTGTGGGAGGGGCTCTTCGCCTTGCCGAAAATCAGCCTTCCCTCCTTCTTTGCGGCGTGCATGGCGGTTCGCGGCGGGCGCGCGGCGTTGAAGCAGGCGGTGGCGGCGAGGCGAACGCCCGTGTTCAATCAATTCCGCTTCAATCATGAAGTCGTGGAATTCGTCAGACAGGAAGCCGCCGCCCGACCCGTGATCCTCGCCACCGCGGCGAATGAGCGTGTCGCGGCCGTCATTGCGGAGGGACTGGACGTTTTCTCGCTCGTGATCGCCAGCGGCGAGGCGAATCGCAAAGCCGCGGGCAAGCTCTCTGCGCTTAAGCTGCGTCTTAAGGAAAACGGCCTTGGCGAAGATTTCGATTATATCGGCGACAATGTCGCCGACCGGGTATTATGGTCCGAGGCGCGACATGCCTATGTCGTCGCGATTTCCGATAGCGCCGCAGCGCAGTTGAGCGACGGCGTAAAAATCGAGCGCCGCTTCGGGCGCCCGAAACTGACTATTCGTGACGCCATATTCGCCCTTCGTCCGTTTCGCTGGATGGCCATTCTCGCCGTGTTTCTGCCGATCTTGGCGGCAGGCGGCGCGAAGGACGGCGCCTGGTCGCAGGCACTCGCCGCCTATTTGAGCCTTTGCCTCCTCGCCTCCGCGGCGGGTTTGCTGGATGATATCCTCGATATTCACGAGGATCGCGCGGCGACGACGCCCCGGCGCAAGATCTTCGCGGAAGGGCTCGTCGAAATTCCTGTCGGCGTCTCAATCGCGTTGGCGATGCTGGCGCTTGGAATTGGGATCGCGATCAGCAGCCTCGCGCCGATCGTGACCGCGCTGATCGTGGGCTGCTTTGCATCCGCAATGGCGTACAGCCTTCTCATTCGGCCGAGCCGCTGGACCGCCGCCTTGTTTCACGGGGCCTTGGGGGCAGTCCTGATCATGATCGGCGCACAGATCGGGCAGGCGCCGATTTCATGGTGGCTGGCCCCGGCCTCTGCGGCGATATTTTCCGTGTTCGGATATGTCGGCGCCGCAAGAAAGTCTGGCGGCGGCTGACGAAAATGGAAGGCCGCAAAGCCGATCAGTTGGTCGTCAGTCTTGCCGCGGGCGCATCCGCATGATCGAGGCTCTTTGCTTCCTTATAGGATCGAAAGGCGGCAAGCAGGAGTTCCTCGTCCGACTGCGTTGAGGTCCAGCCGAGTTCGCGCTTCGCGGCGCTGGTATCCAGCGTGACCTCTAGGTCCGCGATTTCGAACTGCTCCGGGTCAAGAGGCGAGATCTTCAGGACATCAAGCAGACGCAACACCGACTTGACCAGCCAGCCCGGCGTACGGATGATTTTGGTGTTCGAGCCGATCTGCTTCACAAATCCGGTCAGGAGTTCGTACTCCGTCGGCGAATTGTCGGTTCCAAGATTGAAGATTCCGTTCGGGCATCCGGCCTTGGCTGCCAGTACAGATGCGCGGGCGCAGTCGGCGACCGAAACAAACTGGAATCGATTGTCGCCAGGGCCGATCAACGGCATCGGAAGGCCAATGTCTGCCGCCTTGAACAGCACCTCTAGAATGCCAAGACGCCCCGGTCCGAGAATGAGCCTTGGCCGAAATATCGTGCAGTGAATGTCGCCGGCCTTGACCGCTTCGGCGATAAGATCCTCGGCGGCGACTTTCGAGCGGCCATAGGGGCCAAAGGGTCGGCGAGGATGCGATTCCCGGCGCGGGGTTTCGATGGCGGGTCCGTAGACCATGTCCGTGCTCCAGAACACGAGACCGCGGGCGCCGCGCCGTTTCATCCAGGAAAGCACTTCTCGCGTGCCGTCAACGGCGCAATAGCGGAAATATTCATCTCGGCCAAATCGCGGCTTGTTCGGCGTAATCAGACGCGTCGCCAAATGGTGCACGACGTCGCCGGGATCGAGCGCGATTAGATCCAGCGCATGGGGAACGCCGATATCGATCCTGGCGTAGCGCACTGACTCATGGCGCTGCTCCGGATGCTTGTCGAAGGACTCCGGCAGGTCGATCACGAGAATTTCCGGCGCAGCCTCTTCGATCAGCCGACGGACCAGTTCCCGGCCGACGAACCCGTTTCCGCCGATCAGCACATGTTTCATATTGCTCAATTCCCGCCGGAAGCGATTCAACTGTTGGCGAGGACAATCGTGCCCGCGACGATGATGGCGACGCCGGCGATCCGCATAACATTGACCGGCTCGCCCAGCACGAAATAGCCCCAGGCGAGCACGATGACATAGGCGAGGCTGATGAAAGGGAAGGCGAAGCTGACGTCAAAGCGCGACAATGAGAGGAGGTGCGTCGCCATGCTCGCCGTCATGGTCACAAGGCCCAGAATGATGAGAGGATTGAAGGCTGCGGCTGAAAGAAGGCCGAATATCTGCGATCCGGAAAGCTCGGCCTTGCCCACCTGCGCCATGCCGGATTTCAGCAGCAATTGCGACGTGGCGTTCAGGACGACCGTCACCACGATGAAGATGAAGTATTTTGACATTTTGTTCGACCTGATTGCGGAATTCTATTCGAGCCGGAAGTCCTCAGCGACATTGTGATCGATCAGAAACTCAAGCGCGGGCATATCGATGAAGAACAGCCCGGCCATGAGCAGCGTCAGGAAGCCGACATAGATCAGAAATGGACGGTTGCGGTAAATCTTCTCGGGATTGATCGCCAGCGAAGTCGGCTGCGAGGCGATCTTCAAGTACCAAACGAAAAGGAACGCAAAAAACGGAAATGAAATGACGAATTCGATTCGGTACTTGATCAGGAAGATCGCAAGGAAAAACACCGAGGTCAGAGCGTAGAAGAACGCCGCCAGAAGCAGGCTCTGCTCCGTGTAATGGCGGAAGGACTTGCGATACAGGCCCGCGCGCTCGGCGTTCGCGATCATCCGATATTCGGCGTAACGCTTGACCGTCATCAAATAGGCGCCGCCCGCCCAGTAACAAATGAGGAGGCTCGACGGCGGCATGACAATGGTCGTAATCGCCGCCCAACCGAGAATGAGCCGGATCGGATTGTTCACGGATTCCGACAGGACATCCAGGAAGACCTTGTCCTTGGTTCGGATGGGTTCGACGTTGTAGACAATTCCCATGAAGAGCAAGAGAAGGCTGGCGAAGAAAAACACCGGATTCAGCTGGCTGGCGATCGCCAAACCGGCGCCGGCCAGAATCACATATTGCGCCAGCACGAGGTCGAGCCGTATTTTGCCCTGCGCCGCCGGCCTTGAGGACTTTGTCGGATGATGCCGGTCGAATTTTCCATCCAGATATTCGTTGATCGTGTAATTGGCCGAAGCGAGCAGGCACGCCGAGATGATCCCTGCGACAAGAAACGCCGCGGCGGTCATTTGCACGCGATCGTCGATGATGAACGCCATCGCCGCGCCGGGCAGCATGAACGCGTTTTTCAGCCAGTGATCCGGCCTTGCGATTCCGACATAGTCGCGGATGCGAATGGTGTTATCAGTCTGATCGTCCATCGGGTCTCTCGCCTCTGCGCCACTTAACCAAGTTCGGCGGCTGTCGTCATCCATCCAAGAAAATCGCCGCCGAACCGATCGATGCAGGCAAGAACCAAGCCGGGTTTCGCGCGTGGGCTGCCGCCGATCGAGATCGGCGACTGGCCGACGAGGTCCGGAGCAAGGATCAATCGGAGATTGATTGTTCGAAGCCGCCGCTGGCGGGCGGGCCGGTCAGGAATTCGACGTCCCGGGATGGCACGCGGGGAGCCATCCGCCTTGCAAACCGGCTGACGGGATTGGCCGCCTGCGACACCGGCAAAGCAGCGCCGCTTTGCGGGACCTCCGAGGAATGCTAAGCGCCAACGCCTCGCCGCGGGCGTGGCGGAACCGGTAGACGCAACGGACTTAAAATCCGTTGAGGGAAACCTCGTGGGGGTTCGAGTCCCTCCGCCCGCACCACCGCGATCTCCCGATCGCTAGGCGGCGCGCAGTTGCGTTTTCGCGATCTGCGTCGATTTCCCGGCCAAGCCGGCGGCGGCGGCGATCAGCGCGGCGCCGATCAGCGCGGAGGCGATCGATCCGGCCATGACGCCGATCCGCACGTCGTTCATCGTCTCCAGCGCCGGAAAGGCGAGGGACCCGATGAAAAGACTCATGGTGAACCCGATGCCGGTCAGCGAGGCGAGGCCCGCCATGTGCAGCCAGTTGGCGCCCTCGGGCAATTTCGCCAGACCGGCGCGCACGGCGATGTAACTCATGACAAGGACGCCGAGCGGCTTGCCGATTAGGAGCCCAAGCGCAATGCCGAGCGGCACCGAGGCGGCGAGATTTGCCGGCGACACGCCTTCAAGCGAGATGCCCGCATTGGCGAAGGCGAAGAGCGGCAGCACCATGAAGGCGATCCAGGGATGCAGGTCGTGCTCGAGGCGGTGCAAGGGCGACTGTTCCTTGTCCGTACGACCGCGCAGCGGGATCGCCAGCGCCGTGACGACGCCGGCGAGCGTCGCATGCACGCCGGATTTCAGCACGCAGACCCAGATGAAGAGACCGACCAGCGCATAAGGCGTGATGCGCTTGACGCCCCGGAGATTCAAGAACGCAAGCGCGGCGACGCCAAGGCCTGCAAGTCCGAGCGCGGTCGTCGAGAGATCGGACGTATAGAAGAGTGCGATGATGATGATCGCGCCGAGATCGTCGAGGATGGCGATGGCGAGCAGCAGGATCTTGAGGCTGACCGGCGCGCGCCGGCCGAGGAGAGCAAGAACGCCGAGCGCGAATGCGATGTCGGTCGCGGCCGGAATCGCCCAACCGCGCAGCGCGGCCGCATCGCCCGCATTGATCATCGCGTAGATCACGGCCGGCGCCGCCATGCCGCCAATCGCGGCAAACAGCGGCAGCATCGACTTCTCGCGTGACGACAATTCACCCTGCATCACCTCGCGCTTGATCTCGAGGCCGATCAGAAAAAAGAAAACCGCCATCAAACCGTCATTGATCCAAAGCAGCAGCGGCTTGTCGATGATGAGCGCGCCCGCCTGAATCGAGACTGGCACGGAGAGAAACGCGCCATACGCTCCGGAAAGCAGGCTGTTGTTGGCGATCAGCGCGAGAGCGGCCGCCATCATCAGGAGAATTCCGGAGGATGATTCCAGCCTGATGAAATCCTGGATTTTGGCGATAATGGCGGTCACGAATGCGCTTTCTTGAAGGATCGGCAGTTCAGGTCACGTCGATGGGGATCGTTCTTCGCCGCGCCGCCGCTTGTCGAGGCCGAAGAGGCGATCTTTCAGCGCAAGGCGACGCCGTTTCAGGGCGCTGACGCGGCTGAAGTCCGGCAAAGGACGCCGGATCTCGAGGTCAATCGTTAGATCAAGGGCGCGGCGGGCCCTGCGGATGCGCTCGGCCTCTTGCGATTTGGCTCTGGATTTCGCCATGTGGTTTCCCCTCAGTCGCGGCTGGGGGCGACCGGGGCATCGGCCTCCTCCCAGCGCGTGACCCGCGCAAGAACAGATCTCAGGACCGCCTCATGATGGGTGCGGATCGCCTCGGCTCCGTGATATTCGAAACGGCAAAGCAGACGTCGGGTCAAACCGCCGCGATCGTCGCGGATTCGAGAAACCGCGCTCATTTCAAACGGGCCCCAGTCGGACGCCATTTCGACGAGGTCGCGAAACGTATCGATGTCTCTCTCCCAATGCGCGATCAGCATCAGCGGCGGCGCTTCGTTCGCCATGCGGGGGCTGCAATCGCGCCCAGTCCGGCGAAGGCGCGCCGCCGTCTCTTTGGCTTCGCGCCGATAATGAGCGAGGCGCGCTTGAGCGGCGATTTCGACGAATTGGTTGCCGCGCTTTTTTTGGGCGATGGTCACGTTCGTGTCGATCATGGGGCTTCCTCCTGTCGTTGACAGACGTAGGCGACGATTGCCTCTGGAAAACCGCGTCCGGTGCATTACTTTGATAGGAATTCCCGATCAGAGGATTGAGGCCGATGTCGACCGAGCCCGAACTGACCTTGAAACAGTTGCGCTGCCTTCTCGCCGTGCAGCAGTTCCGGCATTTTCGCCGGGCCTCCGAACATCTCGGCGTCACCCAGCCTTCGCTCAGCGCCCAGATCCAGAATCTCGAGGCGGCGCTCAATTTGCGCCTCGTCGATCGCAACCGCGGGGGCGTCGCGCTGACGCCGGCGGGGCGCGACATCGCCGATCGCGCACGCCGCATCGCCGAAGAAGAACAGTCGATGCTCGATTACGCGTCCGGCGCGCAAAAGGGCCTCAGCGGGACGATCCGCCTCGGCACGGCGCCGACAATCGGTCCCTATTTTCTGCCGCATATCGTGTCGGCATTGCACAAGCGTCATTCTGCGCTGGGGCTTTATGTCCGCGAGGAAGCGCCGCGCGATCTCGATTACGATCTCGGCAAGGGCGTCTACGATGTCCTGCTGACACCATTGCCTCCGTCGAGCGCGGATTTTGTGAGCGAAACGATCTTCCGCGAACCGCTTTACCTCGCCCTCGCGGTCGATCATCCGCTCGCCAAAAGGGAAACGCTGGCCTCCGGCGACATCAAGGGAATGAAGATCCTGACGCTCGCGCCGCGGCATCAGTTGCATGACCAGGTGATCGGCCTCTGCAAGAGTTTCGGCGCAACGCCGGCGCGCGACTATGAGGGGACCAGCCTCGATTCGCTTCGCGTGATGGTCGGCATGGGGATGGGCGCGACGTTTCTTCCCGCCCTTTACGTCCATTCGGAAGTGCGGCCGCGCAGCGAAATCGTTGCGATCCGGCTCACCGGCCGAAATCTCGTTCGAACCATTTCTCTCGTCTGGCGAAAGACTTCCGGCGCCGCGGCCGCCTATCGCGAGATCGCTGCGGTGGCGCGCGACATCGCCCGCAAGCGCTTCCGCGACCTCCTTGTCGACTGAGCGCTGACCGATAGGAAGAATCAATCGAACCGAATGGAAAGGCCGCCTTGCGGCGCGCCGGCCGACGCCCCAATTCCTGCGCATGAATGAGGAGACTGAAACATGACCCGCCTGATCGGCATTGGCGCCGTCGGAATGATCTTCGCAGGATATGCAACCGCGATCGGCGCGCTTCTCTGAACCCTCCGACCTTGCCCGCAGGGAAGCGCGATGTCGGCCCTGTCCTCCCCCCGGACAGGGCCGAAGTTTCTTTGGTCAAGAAAGGCGGATCAAGAGGGGCCGATCATGTTCTCGGGGCGGACGATCGCGTCGTAATCGGCGGCCGGGATGCCGTCCCTGATCGCTTCCTCGCGCAGGGTCGTGCCGTTCTTGTGCGCCGTCTTGGCGATCTTCGCCGCGCGGTCATAGCCGAATTTCGGCGCCAGCGCGGTGACGAGCATCAAGGACCTCTCGACGCCATCGCGGATATTGTCGAGACGCGGCTCGATGCCGACAACGCAATTGTCGGTGAAGGAGACCGCTGCGTCCGCCATCAGCCGCACCGACTGCAGGAAATTATACGCCATCATCGGATTGAAGACATTCAACTCGAAGTGACCCTGGCTGCCGGCGAAGGCGATGGCGGCGTTATTGCCCAGGATGTGCGCGCAGACCTGCGTCATCGCCTCGCACTGCGTCGGGTTCACCTTGCCCGGCATGATCGACGATCCCGGCTCGTTCTCGGGCAGCGACAATTCGCCAAGGCCGGAGCGCGGGCCGGACCCGAGAAAGCGGATGTCGTTGGCGATCTTGAACAGCGACACGGCGACGGTCGTGATTGCGCCGTGGCTCATCACCATCGCGTCATGCGCGGCGAGCGCCTCGAACTTGTTCGGGGCGGACGTGAATTTCATCTGCGTGATCGCCGCGATTTTCTCAGCGACTTTTTCCGCAAAGCCGACCGGGGCGTTAAGACCGGTGCCGACGGCGGTGCCGCCCTGCGCCAGCTCCATCAGCGACGGCATCGTCTGTTCGATGCGCCCGATGCCGTTTTCGACCTGCCTTGCGTAGCCCGAGAATTCCTGGCCGAGGGTCAGGGGCGTTGCGTCCTGCGTATGCGTACGGCCGATCTTGATGATCGATTTCCACGCCTCGGCCTTGTCGTTCAGCGCATTGCGCAGCTTGGCGAGCGCCGGTAGCAGGCGGTGACGGATCTCCTCGGCGCAGGCGATATGCATCGCCGTCGGGAATGTGTCGTTCGACGACTGGCTCATATTGACATGGTCGTTCGGATGCACGGGCGTCTTCGAGCCCATTTCCCCGCCCAGCATCTCGATTGCGCGGTTCGAGATCACTTCATTGGCGTTCATGTTCGACTGCGTGCCGGAGCCGGTCTGCCAGACGACCAGCGGAAAATGCGCGTCGAGCTTTCCTTCGATGACTTCCTGCGCGGCCCGGATAATCGACTCGCCGAGTTTCGGATCGAGCCGGCCCATCGCCATGTTGGTTTCAGCGGCGGCGCGCTTGACGATCCCGAGCGCGCGAACGATCGCCGCCGGCTGCTTTTCCCAGCCGATCCGGAAATTCCCGAGCGAGCGCTCCGCCTGCGCCCCCCAATAGCGCGAAGCCTCGACGTGGATGGGGCCGAAACTGTCGGTCTCGATGCGGGTCTTGGCGGACATAGCGGGCCTCTGATGCGGCGGCGGACTCGGTCGGCATAAGTGATGCGGCGCGACTTGAACAGCCGCCGCGCGCCTTGACTTGATAGTCAGCGTCGATAATTGTTCTTTTTATGTTCTCTCGGGGATTGAGCCATTGCCTTTAGAATTCTTGCTATACGTCATACTCGCAATTGTCATTTTCAATGTGATGGCCGTCATTTGGTTCGCGTTGCGGCCTGTAAAATCGGTGAAGGCTGTTGTCGCCGAAATTGATCGGCTCATTCGCGAAGAAGCTACGCGCAACCGAGTCGAGGACGAGACCCGCGCCCGCGCATTGCGTGAAGAACTGAGTGCAGGACTGAATTTGAGCCGGGATTCGCTCGAAGTGAGCATGCGGGGGGGCGTCGAGTCACAAGCTAAGACTCTGGAAGACCTCCGAGGGGCGATGATCCAAACGATAAAGGGATTTGGCGATAGCTTGAAGAAGGACGTTGATACGCTTTCTTACTCATTGAAGGAGCGCTTCGGCGTCTTCGGCGATTCACTAAATGAGCGGCAATCCGGATTTGAAAAAGCCGTAAGCGATAGGTTGACGATATCGGCTGATAGAATCTCCGCGCTCGCTAAGAGTAACGCTGAGGCCCATGCCGAACTAAAGAGTGCAGTTGAACAGCGCCTCGAAAAAATGCGTGCAGACAATGAAGCAAAGCTGGAACAGATGCGGCTAACGGTCGATGAGAAGCTCCAGTCAACGCTTGAAAAACGCATTGGCGAATCCTTCAAGCATGTGAGCGAGCGACTTGAAAATGTCCATCGGGGACTTGGCGAAATGCAATCCCTTGCAATCGGTGTCGGTGATCTCAAGAAGGTGCTTTCAAACGTCAAAGACCGTGGTGGCTGGGCGGAAGGCCAATTAGGCGAAATTCTTAGTCAGCAGTTAGCAAGCGATCAGTTTGTCAAGAATGCGAAAGTCGATCCTAACTCGAACGAATTGGTCGAGTTTGCAGTAAAGTTTCCTGGTTCTTTGGAGGGGCGGGAGGTCTTGCTGCCCATTGATGCGAAATTCCCAAAAGAGGACTACGAGCGGCTAGCTGAAGCATGGTCGTCAGGCGATCAAGATGCGGCAAGAGAAGCGATTGCCTCGCTGGAGCGAGTGATAGAGTCCGAAGCCAAGAAGATATCCTCGAAATATATTCGCCCTCCATATACAACCGATGTGGCGATCATGTTTTTGCCGACGGAAGGTCTTTACGCGGAGGTTATTCGTATCCCCGGCCTCTCGGCGCGCTTGCAGTCGGTCCACCGGGTCTCTGTTGCTGGCCCAAATACGCTTTGGGCAATTCTCACGTCTTTGAAGATGGGTTTTCGTACGCTCGCAATGCAGAAGCAAACCAGCGAAGTCTGGCAGATTCTAGGTGTCGCAAGATCGGAGTTCGAGAAATACGCCAGAGTCTGGGACAGACTCGGTAAACAGCTTCAGACTGCGCAAAAAACGGTTGATGCGGTTGGTGTCCGCACGCGCGCCATTACCAGAACGCTCCGTGACATTGAAAGTGACGACAAAGCACTCGGCGACCTATCGATGCCGATGCTTGAGCTCGTAGCTGACGACGACGCTGAGTCTGAAAACGAGGAGAACGTTGATTAAACCGTCGCCGCCTATTTCTTCCGAAACGCATCCAACTGAAGAACAGCGCCCGTCTCCGGCGGCGGTTCGTCGCTGTCGGCGACGAGGTCGGCGGGCTGCTTGGATTTTTGAGGTTCCGGCGGCGCGTCGAAGCGAAGGCCGAACTGCACGCTCGGGTCGGCGAAACTGGTGATCGCCTCGAAGGGGACGGTAAGGCGCGCCTGCTTGCCTTTGAACCAGAGCGTCACGGAAAAATCGTCGTTGCGGACTTCAAGATCGTCGAACTGGTGCTGCAGGACGATTGTCATCCGCGCCGGGTACGCCGCCAGCAGATGATCGGGAATGGCGACCCCTGCCGCCTGCGTCTCGAATTCGACGTAGAAATGGTGGTCGCCGGGCGCGGCGCCCAGCTCTTCCGTCATCGTCAGGACATCGCGCACGACCCGCTTCAACGCCTGCTGGGTCAGGTAGTCATAGTCGATTTCAACGTCGCCCACGCGTTCCTCGCCCGATTCAGCCGCCCGGCAACCGGTTATCTCCCGGTTTGCCCATGCGCCACTCTATGCCATAGGCCGCGGTTTGCACGAAGTGCGCAAGCGCGCCGCAGGCCGCGCCGCGGTTAATTTAACGAAATCAATCCGCTCCTGGAGCAGTTCTACTTCGCACGAACGGAAAAGGTCCCGGCTTCTGTTGCCAGGCGCCGGGGGGCCCCGCCTGACCTTGGAAGGGGTCAGGACTTCATTTTCGAGCAGCTCAGCCGCTTACGCAGCGAGAGCGAACTCTTCCGAGTAGTTGTCATTGGCAACTATCAAGGTTGGTCCAATAACGGAGACCATCCGGGCGAAAGCGTCGTCTTTACACGTCCGTCGATCCTGTTTCGGCCCCGCCGAAAGCCCCCGCTGGAGCCTTTGGTGGAGCCGCCGGGTACCGCCCCCGGGTCCGAACCGCTTATTGCACGGGCCGTTTATCGCCATAGCCGGCAAGCCGGCTCGTCAGACATAGGCGCAATGGGTGAACTTTTAAAGCCGCGAAACCAAAAATTGTCCTTGACTGTCAAATGCCTGTTACATGCGGGGGCTATTCTTTCCCTGTGCGCCGTGGGGGCGCGACGCAATAGGTGCGCAGTGGAGCCGACAGATTTCAAGAAATGGCGCAAGACGCTGAAGTTCTCGCAGAAGGAGGCGGCGCATGCGCTCGGCCTCAAGCGGCGCATGATTCAATATTACGAAAAGGGCGAACGGGACGGCGACACGGTTGAAATCCCGCGATCCGTGCGACTTGCCTGCTTTGCGCTTGCCGAGGGCGTTGAAGATTATCACGGGCCCAATCGCAAGATTAAGCGCCGCGACGAGAAGCAGCAGAAAGACAAGGCCAAGGCGCTCGACGGCGCCGAAGCGGTCGAGTAGCGCCTCAATTTTCCGGCGGAGATTGTTCAGGATTGAACTCAAGTTCCATCGGCCCCGGCTGCGCCGTTTGCGTCGCCGCATCGGCGAGCGGTTCGGCGACTTCCGGATGCTGATATTCCCAAAGGCTCGTCGCCGTCCTGGCGCGCGCGACCTCCTCGCGAATTTCCGCCGCTTGCGGATGATCTGACGCATTTTCCAGCCGCGTGAGCGCGGCGTCGCCATATTCGCCGAGGCGAAATTTCAGATAGCCGAAATCGAAATTCCGCGCATCGACCGCGCCGGACATCAGCAGGTTCTCCTGGCTTTTCGCGCTGATCGCCCACGGATTCAGCAGAGGCGAGGAAAGCGCAACCAGAACAACGACCCAGAAGGCCGCCATCGATGTATTCAGCGGCGCGACCAGCGGCATCCAGCGCTTCGCCTTCCAGTTCGTTTCGGTGAATAATCCGCCAACCAGCACGATGCTGTAAGCGAAGGCCAGCGCGGTCATGGCGAGGCCGCCGATGCGCGTCGGCGTAAGGCCGTATTCCGCGACGCGCGTCCACAGGCCGTGAAAGGCGAGGCCGGTGTAAACCGGAAAAGAGGCGATCGCGACAATCGTCGAAAGGCGAAGCCAAGCGGGCGGCGGCGCGCCTTCGCCATTCTGGTAGACGCCGTTGAAGATGAGCATGCCGACGAAAGCGAGAAACAGGACAATGCCGGCCGGGCGGCCGAAAAAGACGTCGGCGTTCAGGATCGCGCCCGGCCCTTTCAGCGCCAGCACGATCAGGAAGGTGATCGAGAAGAGCGCCATGATCGGCATCGCAATGCGCGAGAAAAGGAGGAGCATGAACCGCAAGGCGCCAAGCACCGCCTGTTGGCCGCGGATCATCGCAATCGACAGTCCCCCGATCGCGCCGAGAAACGGCAGGATGAACCACGGCTCGTCAAAAAGCTCGGAGAAAAACGCGACGTCCATCTGCTTGAGGAGCGCGGCCCAGGCGAACAGGAGCGCGAGCGCAAGGCCGGCAAAGAGTTTTGCGCCGCCAGCGACCAGCGGCAGGGTCAGCCCATGGAAGAACAGCGAGTCATATTTGGGCGGTGCGCCGGTCTCTAGCGTCGCCTTGGCGAGCGACAGCATGAGATAGAAGGCGAGGGGGGCTGAAAGCGCAAACCAGAAGAAGAAGGGAAAAGCCTCCATGCCGTCGAAGTTCGCTTGTTGCTCGCGCACCGCCATGAACCAGCTCGGCCCGGCGAGAACGCCGGCGATCAAGGCCGCCGGCAAAAGCGGCCGCAGGAAATCGCGCCGCTCGGCGAGGAGGAGCCAGGCGGCGCTGAAGGCGATGACCGTTTGCAGCGTAACCACCGCCAGAGCTGTCGGCCTGGGGCCGTCGAGCCAGTATTGAATGATGGCGTAGACGGCGCCGCCGGTCGCGAGGCCGACGAAGAGGCTCAGCGGCGCCAGCCCGCGCCCGCTTTCCCGATGATCCGCCGGCCCGCGATTCGCCGCAGATTGTTCTGTCTCTTTCGCCATGCCCCGACCCCTCCGCCGAATTCCTACCACATCTGGCTATGATCATCGAACAGCGACTTTGTGCGCGAAGAAAGTCGGAACCGGCCCAGTTTTTGGGCGAAGCCGGGGCAGCTGTGCGAAATCGCGGCCTTCTCTCTCGCCTTGGAACGCCGCATAAAGGCGTCATGCGGCAATATCTCGATCTCCTCCAGAAAGCGCTCGACGCGGGCGACGACCGGGCGGAGCGCACCGGCACCGGCGCGCGCTCGATTTTCGGCCATCAGATGCGGTTTGACCTCGAAAAGGGTTTTCCGCTGCTGACGACCAAGAAACTGCACCTGAAGTCGATCATCCATGAACTCTTGTGGTTCATCGCCGGCGACACCAACATCGCCTATCTCAACGCCAACGGCGTCACCATCTGGGACGAATGGGCCGACGAAAAGGGCGAACTCGGCCCCGTCTATGGCCGCCAATGGCGGTCATGGCCCGCGCGAGACGGCGGGACGATCGATCAGATTTCGTGGGTGCTCGGCGAGTTGGCGCGCAACCCGTCGTCGCGCCGAATGGTCGTCAGCGCCTGGAACCCGACCGAGATCGCCGACATGGCGCTGCCGCCCTGCCATTGCCTGTTTCAGTTCTTCGTGTCCAAAGGACGACTTTCCTGCCAGCTGTACCAGCGGTCGGCCGACATTTTCCTCGGCGTGCCGTTCAACATCGCGTCCTACGCGCTGTTGACGCAGATGGTGGCGCAGACCGCCGGGCTTAAAGCCGGCGAGTTCATTCACACATTCGGCGACGCGCATCTTTACCACAATCATTTCGATCAGGCGCGCGAGCAATTGGCGCGAACCCCCGGTCCGGCGCCGCGTCTTGAGCTCAATCCCGAAGTGAAGTCGCTTTTCGATTTCACCTATGACGACATCAAGATCCGCGATTATGTCGCGCAGCCGACCATCAAGGCGCCGATCGCCGTATGACAATGACCATCCGCACCGCTGCCCGCGGCGACGCGCCGCTGATCCTTAAGTTCATCCGTGACCTCGCGGTTTATGAAAAGCTCGCCGACGCGGTCGTCGCCGGCGTCGCCGATATCGATCGCGCGCTGTTCGGCGATCACCCGAAGGCCTTTGCGCTGATCGCGGAATGGGACGGCGCGCCATGCGGCTTTGCGCTTTATTTCTTCAATTTCTCGACCTTCGCCGGCCGGCATGGCGTCTATCTCGAGGATCTCTTCGTGCTGGAGAGCCATCGCGGCAAAGGCGTCGGTAAGGCGCTGCTGGCGAGCCTTGCGCGGATTGCGGTCGATAATGATTGCGCGCGCCTTGAATGGTCGGTGCTCGACTGGAACGCGCCGTCGATCGCTTTCTACAAGTCCTTAGGAGCCGTCCCGATGGACGAATGGACCGTCTACCGCCTTGCCGGGGACGCGCTTGGCGCGCTTTCGGGTCGGCGTTGATGCGAATTTCGCTGATCGTCGCGGTCGCAAAGAACGGCGTCATTGGCCGCGACGGCGCGCTGGCCTGGAAAATTTCGGATGACCTGAAGCGTTTTCGCGCGCTGACGACCGGCAAGCCGGTGATCATGGGCCGCAAGACTTTTGAAAGCATCGGCAAGCCGCTTCCTGATCGCGTCAACATCGTCGTCAGCCGCAAGATCTCGCCGCGGGAAGGGATTATCGTCGCGCCGACCGTCGAGGACGCCTTGCGCCGCGGCGCCGACGCCGCCGCGCATCTCGACGCGGACGAAATCTTCGTCATCGGCGGCGCGGAAATCTACGCCCGGATGCTGCCTCTGGCGGGGCGCATCCATCTGACCGAGGTCGACGCCGAGATCGCGGGCGACGTCCGTTTTCCCGCCCTTCAGGAGGACGAATGGCGGCGAACCGAAGTCGGCGCCGCGGCAAGATCGTCCCGCAATGAGTATGATTGCCGGTTTTACATCCTGGATCGCCGCTGACTTGCTGACCGGATTGGCGGACCGACGGCGACCGTCGGTTAAAATGCGACGGAGGACCCTAATCGCGCGTTTACGATGCGCCGGCGAAAATACGCCGCTCTTTCTTGGCCGAGAGAACACCTGTAAGCGCGGCCAATCGACATGGAGGGGGCTGTGAAGTTCCTTGTCCTGCTTTCGGCAGGCATATATGCGTCAACGGGGGCCGCGGCCGAAGCGCCGCGCGCCGAGACTTGCCGCAAAGGCGACGATGTCCGGCGGATCGAAGTCGTCGCGCCGGGAAGCATCGGCCTCGCCTGCGACGTCGTCTATAGCCGCGACGGCGGGCTCAACGTCGCCGTGCCCTATAACGCCAATGTCGATCGCGATTTCTGCCGGGCCCGCGCCGCCGAACTCGCTGCCAATCTCATGTCAGAGGGATTTTCCTGCGAGACCGAGGCATCCGATGCGATTGAAGCTGCGCTGGCGGGAGGCCCGCAGACGCTCGCCGCAAATGATTCGCCGCCGCTCGACGTGCAACTTCAATGGCTCGAGCCAGCGACGGCGCCGCTGGCGCTTGACGACGCTTCCTCGCCGCCGGCCTG
>JBGSNB010000305.1:0-1532 GCA_041739835.1 Parvularculaceae bacterium
CGGCGACGGGACGCCCGCCGTCCGGCTGGCGCGCGCGGCGGCCAATCTCGAAAAATACTACGCCTGCGGAAAGAAATCCTGCCTGCTCAATCTCTTCGCGTCGCCGAATATCGGCCACGCGCCGTTTTCGCCCGTCATCAAGAGCGCCTTTCAGTCGCTGATCGCCGCTTTTGCGGCGCTCTCGCGCGAAGCCGGACTGCCGACGAAGGAAGCGCGCCGGCGCGCGATGCGCGCGGCGATGTCGCTTCAGGGCAGCCTCGTCCTCTCGCGGGGCCTTCAAAAGACCGAACCCTTCAAGAATTTTCTGGCGCATTTGCCGGAAGATCTTCTCACCGCATGAGGCGCAAAAAATGACCGCGAGATTTCTCGACCTGGCGTTCACGCCGGCGGTCAAGGCCGCGCAACAGGCGCATGGCAGCCGCGAGGCCTATGCGCGGCGCGAGGGCGGCGGCGACGCGCCCGATCGCCTGTCCGAACGCGAGGCCGGCTTCATTGCGGCGCGCGACAGTTTCTACATGGCGAGCGTCAATGAAGCCGGCTGGCCCTATATCCAGCATCGCGGCGGGCCGCCAGGATTTGTGAAAATCATCGATGATCGCACGCTCGGCCTCGCGGACTTCCGGGGCAATCGCCAGTATCTAAGCGTCGGCAATCTCGCCGCCGACAATCGCGTCGCGCTGTTTTTCATGGACTATCCCGCGCGCTCCCGGCTGAAACTGCTCGGGCGCGCCCGCATCGTCGATCTTGCGGCGGCGCCGGACCTGCGAGCGACGCTCGCCGATGAAGGCTACCGCGCGCAAATCGAGCGCGGAATTTTGATCGAGGTCGAGGCCTTCGACTGGAACTGCCCGCAGCATATCACGCCGCGCTACACGATGGCGGAGATCGATCCGATGATTGATTCGCTGAAGGCCCGCATCGCCGAACTCGAAACGGTCAGGGACGCGTGACCTCGAGCTGCTCCCGCTTCATTTCGAGGGCCAGCCAGTCCTCCTCCGCGGCGGCGAGGGCGGCCTCCGCTGCCTCGAGCCTTTTCGCCTTTTCGTTAAACGCCCCGGCGTCGCGCACGAACATCGCCGGGTCGGCGAGCGCAGCCTTCAGCGCGGCGATCTCCCTTGTCAGCGCATCGATCCGCGCGGGCAGCGTTTCGAGCGCGAATTTCTCCTTATAGGAGAGTTTCGCCTTTGCGAGCGCCGGCGGCGCGGCGTCCGCCTTCGCCTTCGGCGGCGTCCGGGCGAGGACGCGCGAGCCGGGCGCGTTCCCGCGTTGCGCAATCATGTCGTCATACCCGCCGGCATATTCCGTCCACTGACCTTCCCGGCCGGACGGGTCGGCGGTGAGGATCGAGGTCACCGTCTTGTCGAGGAAATCGCGATCGTGGCTGACGATGAGGAGCGTGCCCTGGTAATCGGCGACCAGCTCTTCCAGGAGATCGAGCGTTTCGAGGTCGAGATCGTTGGTCGGCTCGTCAAGTACGAGGAGGTTCGACGGCTTGACCAGCGCCGCCGCGAGCGCGAGGCGGCCGCGCTCGC
>JBGSNB010000176.1:0-5616 GCA_041739835.1 Parvularculaceae bacterium
CTAGGTCCGCATGCGCAGCGGCGAGCGCGCGGGACGCCCCGTCAAAATTTGAGGTGAGGCCATAGAGCGTCAGCCCTTTTTCATAGGCGGCGACAAACGAGCCTTCGTCGCGGCCCTGGCACGCCCCGGCATATTGCCCGCCGCGCGCGCCGTAATCAAAGCCGCTGGCGGGGCGGCAGAATTGATCGAGGCCTGCCTCGCGTCCGGCAAGATAGGCCTCCATGTCCGGCGTGACCTTCGCCTTGTCGGCGCAGGCGACCCGCCGCGACGACATTGCGGAGGCGTTCCGGCCGGCGGCGCCGTCCTCATAGCCGATGGCGCGCCAATCCGCGTACAGACATTCTTCCTTCGACATGCCGGAAGCGCAACCGGAAATTACAAGAAGAAGTGCGGCGACAAAGATCTGACGCATGTCGTGAGCCCCTCGGGATGACGGCCCACTCTCGCCCGGCGGCCCTTAAGGCCGCACTCCCGTGGATCGGCCAGTTTTGCCGGTTCGTTCAATTAGTCTTTAATGATATCGCAATTTCGCCCCGATTCGGCGATCAGCCGATGCGCGTCGGGCGTCCGGCCAGAAGTCGCCGCGCCAGGAATTCCGGCGTCGCGTCGAGGAGGCCCTCCGAGATGAAGGGAGTCTGCGAGAACTGTGCAAGCGCAAGTTTGCTGGCGAAGGCGGCGGCCAATGACGCGCCGACGCGCCTCGTCGCGTCAAATTTCGTGATGATCAATCGGCGTGCGCCAAATTCGCTGAAGGCGGCGGCCCACTCCCTGAATTCCTCCGGGTCGCCGCTCGCCGGCAGCACCAGGACCGCCTCGCCATTGGTCGCTTCGCGAAAGGATCGTAACGCTGCGAAATCGCCTGGGTCATAGGGGCTGATGCCCGGCGTGTCGAGAATGACAGCGCCCGCCGGCCGCTTGGCGCGCAACGCGGCGGCGACGTCGTGCGGCGTTTCCGTGATGTAGTAGTCCGCGCCAAGCGCATCACCATAGGCTTTGATCTGGTCGATCGCGCCCGCGCGGCCGACATCTGCCGACATGATGAATGCGGTAGATCCGCGATTGAGGGCGGTCGCTGCGAGTTTCGCGCTGCAAGAAGTCTTGCCGGCGCCCGTCGGTCCGACCAGCATGATCGGCGTCATGGGCGAGAAATGAAGGGGCGCGAAATCAAGCGCCTCGGCAAGCCCGACCGTCAGGCGATGGAGATCGTCGTCGATTTCCGCCTTGCGGGCGCCGCTGACGATCGCCCCGATCAGCTCCTCAGAGAGGCTGTGCGGACGCAGCACGTCCGCCATCGACTGTGCGGTGCGGCCCGACATATCGATCGGCCCGGCGCCTTGCGAGCGCCCCGAGAGATCGCTCGACAAACGCGCCAGCGCGTCCGCTGCAAACTTCTGCTCAAGCGGCTCATTAAGGCGCGCGCCGGTGGTCAAGCGTCCGTCACGCATCGGCTCTTCTTCAAACACCTGACGCGTGTGATCGCCAAATCGCGGCTCAACCGGCAGGGGCGGCGCCGCCAGACCCGGGCCGTCCGTCGCCGAAATTTCGACGTCGCCCGAAGGAAGGTTTCGAACGGCGACGACGACGGCGCTCTCGCCCAACGCGCGTTTCGCCCGGGCCTTGGCGGCGTCGAGATTGGAGGCGATGAACTTCATCATGGAAGAAGGACGCAACTCCGGAGTACGAGGTCAGTATCAGGCCGCCTAGCCGATCGCGCAAGGTCGCCGCTGCCGATGCAGGAGGGTATTTCGGCCACAGATCAGCGGCTTGTCAAATCGAGCCGAGATTGCGCAGGCGAATGTGCGGATGAATTTCGTTCTGTGAAAGCACCATTGTCTGCGGGCGCACGCGTTCGATGACTGACCGTACAAAGGGCCGCGCATTGGCGCTGGTGACCAGCGCCGCGCCATAACCGGCTGCGGCCGCTTCTTCGAGCTTCCGCAGCACGGCCCCGACGAACTCCTGAATCTTCGACGGCGCCATCGCCAACTGACGGTCGGCGCCGGCGCCGATGAGGTTCTCGGCAAATGCGCGCTCCCACTCGGAAGACAGCGTCACGATCGGCGCTGCGCCGTCCGGGCCTTTCAGGGCCCCGCAGATCTGGCGGGCGAGACGCGCGCGCACATGTTCGGCGATATGCGTGACGCTTGGATTGCCGGGCGCCGCTTCTGCGATCGCTTCCAGAATGGACGGCAGATCGCGGATCGAAACGCGCTCGGCGATCAGCGTCTGCAGGACGCGCTGAACGGTCGAAATCGTCGCAACGCCCGGCACTAGGTCGGAGACGAGCTGGCGATGCTTGTCGGCGAGGGCGTCGAGCAGCTTTTTTGTTTCCGCGTAGGACAGCAGAGCCGGCGCCTCGGCGCGAATGATCTCAGTCAAATGCGTCGTCATGACGGTGGCGGCGTCGACGACCGTGAGGCCGCGCAAGGTCGCCGACTGGCGCTGCGATTCGTCGATCCACATGGCGTCGAGCCCGAAAGCGGGCTCTTTAGTCAATTCGCCGACAAGATCGAGACGCCGGCCGCCCGGGTCCATGACGAGATACTGGCCGGGGCGGACCGAACCGCGCCCCGCTTCCTGTTCTTTCAGGCGGATCACGTAGTCATTCGGGCCAAGCTGCATGTTGTCGAGAATGCGCACCGGCGGCGTCACAAAGCCAATATCTTGCGCTATCGCGCGGCGGAGCGCCTTGATCTGATCGGTCAGTTTCGGACCTGCGCCATCTGTAATGAGGGGCAGCAGCCCATAACCAAGCTCGATCCGCAGATCGTCCATCGCCAGCATCGACGAGGGATCTTCGTCGTTCTTCTGGCGAACGGCCGTCTGCGCTTTCTTCGTTTCTGCGTCGGTTCTTGCGGCGCGCCGCCGCGTCAAGGTGAGCGCGATGGCGCCGACGGCGAGGGCAAGGATCATGAATGGGACAAATGGCATGCCCGGCAGCACCGCGAATATCGCGAGGACCGCGGCCACGATGGCGAGCGCTTTGGGCGAGGCGCCGAATTGTGCGCCAAGCGCCTTGTCGGCGGAGCCGTCGACGCCGGCCTTCGAAACGAGAAGGCCGGCGGCGACTGAAACGATCAGCGCGGGAATCTGGCTGACGAGACCGTCGCCAACCGTCAGGAGCGTATAGGTTTCGCTCGCCTCGCGAAGCGTCAGGCCATTCTGGAGCACGCCGATGAAAATGCCGCCGACAATATTCACGAGCGTGATGAGAAGTCCGGCGATCGCGTCGCCGCGCACATACTTCGACGCGCCGTCCATCGCTCCATAGAAATTCGATTCATCTTCCAGCTGCTTGCGGCGCGCCTTCGCCTCCGATTCGTTGATCAGGCCGGACGACAGGTCGGCGTCGATCGCCATCTGTTTGCCCGGCATCGCGTCCAGCGAAAAGCGCGCGGCGACTTCGGCAATGCGTCCCGAGCCGCGCGTGATGACGACAAAATTCACGATGACCAGAATCGCGAAGACAATAACGCCGATGACAAAATTGCCCTGCATGACGAAGCCGCCAAACGCCTCGATGACATCGCCGGCGGCGTCAGGCCCCTGATGCCCATTGGCGAGGATCAACCGCGTTGAAGCGACGTTGAGGCCGAGGCGAAAGAGCGTTGAGATCAGCAGGATCGCCGGAAAGGTCGAGAACTCCAGCGCTTTCTTTGTGAAGAGCGCCGTCATCAGCACGGTCACCGACAGCGTGATCGAGAGAGCGAGCAGAAGGTCAAGAAGAAAACGCGGCGCCGGCAGAATTAACAACGCCAGCATCGACAAAATCGCTGCCGAAAAGACCACGTCGCTGCGCGCAAGCGTTTTCAGCTTCGCGGGCGAGAACCAAGCAGAGCGGGCGGCGGCTGTTGCGGCCATATCCTATGCGCTCGCGCGTTCGGCGGCTGGCGGCGGCACCGCGACGCCGTCGTCGGAATATTGCTTCAGCTTGTTCCGGAGCGTGCGGATCGAAATCCCGAGAATGGTCGCAGCGTGGGTTCGATTTCCGAGACAGTGGCCAAGCGTTTGCAGGATCAGCGCCTGTTCGACCTCGGCGACCGTGCGGCCGACCAGCGTGTCGCCGGCGTCGCCATCGGTTCGCGGCAGGTCCTTTTGCGCCAGGCTGGAGCCGTCCGGGAGGCGGATCGCCTCGCGGCCGATCTCGTCGCCAACCGCAAGCAGAACCGCGCGATGCATGGCGTTTTCAAGTTCGCGCACATTCCCGGGCCATTTCGCGCTGGCGATCGCAAGACGCGCCGATTCCGATAGAGGGCGAGCGGCCACGCCGTTGAGCGAAGCATATTTCTTTGCGAAGTGTTCGGCGAGCGCGATCACATCCGCCGGCCGGTCGCGAAGCGGCGGCACCGTCAGGTTGACGACATTGAGGCGGAACAGGAGGTCCTCGCGGAAATTGCCCTTCTTCACTTCCTCTGCGAGATTTCGGTTCGATGTCGCGATCACGCGGATATTGATCCGCACAGGCTTTGATCCGCCGACGCGATCGACAACGCGCTCCTGCAGCACGCGGAGGAGCTTTGCCTGAAGGCGCACATCCATTTCTGAAATCTCATCGAGGAGGATCGTGCCGCCTTCCGCCTCCTCAAATTTCCCGATGCGGCGCGCGACCGCCCCGGTGAACGCGCCTTTCTCGTGTCCGAACAGTTCGGATTCGAGCAGATTTTCCGGAATCGCCGCGCAGTTGATTGAGATCATCGGGCGGTCGGCGCGGCGCGATTTCGCATGAAGATACTTCGCGATGACTTCCTTTCCTACGCCCGATTCGCCGGTGATGAGGATCGAGGCTTCGGACGCCGCGACCTGATCGGCGAGCGCAATGACGCGTTTCATCGAGGCGTCGACGGCGATGAGGTCGCTGGTTTCTTCGGCGACAGCTTCAAGCACCGCCGCAATGAGGAGCGCGTCGGGCGGCAGCGGGATGAATTCCTTTGCGCCCGCCCTGATCGCCGCAACAGCGGCTTCGGCATCGGCCTTGACGCCGCAGGCGACGACGGGCGCCGCAATTCGTTCATCTTCAAGGGCGCGAATGAGGCGCGCAATGTCCTGGCGCACATCGACCATCAGAACGTCGGCGCCCTGGCCCTTGCGCAAGGCGCTCAGCGCCGCATCGATGTCGGGCGAGAACGCGACTCGCGCGCCCTTGTCCATCGCGATCTTCGCCGCGGCGGAGAGCTGTCCGGAGAGGCCGCCGACAATCAGGAGTCTCATGATGCTAGTTACCCGTTTCCTTGACGACTTCCGTCATGGTGACGCCGAGCACGCCATCGACCATCACAAGTTCGCCCCGAGCGATCAATCGTTCATTCACATAGAGGTCGATGGGCTCGCCGACGCGGCGATCCAGCTCGATGATCGAGCCGGCGTCGAGGGCCTTCAGTTCGCCGACGTTCATTTTCGTCTTGCCGAGAACCGCCGTGACCTTGACCGGCACGTCATAGATGCTCTCCAGCGTCGGCCTGATTCTTGTCGTATGGCCCTGGCCAAGATCCGGCAAGGATGTGGCCTCAGCGGTTTTTTCAAGCGCGCTCATGATTTTTGCTCCGTCGGTTGGGGCGATATGGAATCGAACAATGCCTCGATCGCGCCGCGTATTTCTGCGCGGCCGCGCCTGGCGCC
>JBGSNB010000211.1:0-4237 GCA_041739835.1 Parvularculaceae bacterium
GCCGCCGCCGGCTCGCCGTCTTCGGCCGGCGTCAGCGCTTCGACGGCGTTACGCACCAGATTGAAGATCGCCCGGTAAAGCTGCGTCGGGTCGGCGTCGACATGCAGCGCTTCGTCGATGTCGGCGACAAGATCGACATGCATCGACGCCGTGTCGGCGAAGGTGTCCTCGACAAGCTTGCGCAGATTGACGGCGTCGATCTTCAGCGCCGCCGGCTCCATTCGCGCGTAGCTCAGCGTGTCGCGCGACAGCGCGATCGCGCGGTCGAGGGAAGAGATTAGGCGCGGGCTCAGCTTGCGGACGCGGGGGTCTTCGCTTTTGGCGAGGCGGTCCGACATCAGCTGCGCCGAGGCGAGGATGTTACGAAGGTCGTGACTGATCTTGGAAATGCCGGCGCCGAGCGCCGCGAGCCGACGCCGCTCGCCAAGCAACGCCTGCGTCCGCCGCTCCAGCGAGGCGAGGCCGCGCTCCGCAACGCCGATCTCGTCGAGACGCTTGCTCGGTTCGAGCAGCGCGGCTTCGTCCTCCGGATTGGTCTCGAACGCCGTCATGTTGCGGGTGAGGCGACTGATGGGCTTCACGATCATCAAGGTCAGCGACCAGAAAACGAGCGCCGCCGTCAGCGAGGAAATGATCAGCGACAGCAGCAGCACATTTCGGGCGTATTCGCGCAGGTCCCGGCGCAGCGCCGCCTGCGACACGAACATGTCGACATCGCCGCCGGCCGCGTATTGCGGCCTTCCGACCACCCGGATCGAATGATCGCCGCTTGAAAACATCGTCGCCCAGGCGTCCATCGCCTGCTGCTGCGGCATGTCGTAATTGAGATTGACGAACTGCATCACCCGCGCCTGATCGGCTGTCAGCTTCGGCGTCATGATCAGCATGCGCGCGCCGTCGCGCTCCAGCGTGACGCCGAGAATGTTCGCTGTCGCGAAGAGCTGGAACGCCGTCTCGGACTTGATCATTTCGCCGCCCGGCGCATCGAGCGCGAGGCCGACGAGATAGGCGGCCTCCAGCCGCGCGTTCAACCAGTTGAGGCGCTGGTTGGCGACCGACGGGATGAGCACGACGATCTCGGCGAGAAAGACGAACAGGATCGTCAGCGCCAGGAGCTTTGATGACAGCGAGCGCTGGAACCGATCGAGGAGTGCCGGCTTTTCACCCATGGCGAGACCAATGTTCCTCGCTAGTCGAAGGTCGCGAGAAGCCGGACGACCGCCCGCGTCCTGTCCGAGAACAGCGTCGGCGTGAAAAACGCGCCGCCGGCCCGCTTGGAAACCTCGCCGCGCGTCGGGTAGGGCGCGATATAATTGGTGAAGGCGCTGATCTTCAGGCGATTTGCGAGCGCAAACGCCCAAAGGCCGATGGCGTCGCCGGCGCCGGCGCCGACAATCGTCGCGCCGAGAATCGCGCCTTTTTTCGTGATGAACGCCTTGATGAAGCCCTCGGTCTCAAGCTCCGCCTGCGCGCGGTCATTGTCCTTGAAGGGCCAGCGCGCGACGACGATGTCGCTGTGCTGCGCCCGCGCCTGCGCTTCGGAAAGGCCGACGCTCGCAATCTCGGGGTCGCAATAGGTGACGCGCGGGGCGAGCGCGTCGCGGCGCCTCGCCGGCATCTTGAACAGAATATTGCGGACCAGCGTCGAGGCGTGATCGCCCGCGACATGCGTGAATTGTAGACCGCCGGCGGCGTCGCCGATCGCATAGATGCGCTTGTTGGTCGTTCTGAGGCGGTCGTCGAGTTTCAGCCTCCCGCCATCGAGATCGACGCCGGCTTTCTCCAGCGCCAGCGCATTGAGATTGGCCCGGCGACCGACGGCGACCAGAAGATGCGAGCCGTCGAGTGTCGCGCCATTGTCGAGATGCAGTCGGACGCCGTCGCCGGCGCGTTCGGCGCGCGCGGCTTTGGCTTTCTCATAGGTCGCAACGCCTCCGCGTTTCAGTTCGGCGCGCACGATGTCGACGGCCTCGGGATCGTCGCGATTGAGAAGCGTGTCCGCCTCGACGACCGAGACCGCGGCTCCGAGCCGGCGATGCGCCTGCGCAAGTTCGACGCCGATCGGCCCGCCGCCGATGACGATCAGATGGCGCGGGCGCGTTCGGTTCTCGAAAATCGTCTCATTGGTGAGATACGGAACATCTTCAAGGCCCGGGATCGGCGGAACGAAAGGCGCCGACCCGGTGGCGATGACGAAGTGCTTCGCCTCGATTTCAGCGTCGCCGGCGCTGACCGTCCGTGGGCCGACGAAAGCGGCGGCGGCGCGCAGGACGGTGACGCCAAAGCCTTCAAATCGTTCCTGGCTGTCATGCGGCGCGATCGCGGCGATGACCGAATGCACGTGATCCATCACCGCGGAAAAATCGATCTCCGGCTCGACGCTGCGAATGCCGAAAGGCGCGGCGCTGCGCATCGCTTCGGCGCGCGCGGCGGCGGCGATCAGCGCTTTTGAGGGCACGCAGCCGTAATTGAGGCAGTCGCCGCCCATCTCGCCCTTTTCGATGAGGACGACCTTGCGGCCCAGCTGCGCGGCGCCGGCGGCGACCGAAAGTCCGCCGGACCCCGCGCCGATGACGCAAATATCGGCTTTGATCTTCTGTGTCATGGCGCGGCACCTGCGGGTTTTTTCCTGAAGCGTTTGACCGCGATCGGCGCCAGCGACAGCAAGACGAGCCCGAAGATCGGGATCAGCGTCGCCGGCTGCAGGAGAATGCCGGTCAGCGACACATCCTCGCCGGCGTCGAACGCCGCGCCCGCCGCATTGCCGATGCTCGCATAGACGAAGGAGCCCGGAATGATCCCTATCGACGTGCCGAGAAGGAAATTCCGCAGCGAAACGCCGAGCAGCCCCGCCGCGATATTCACAGCCCAGAAGGGAAAGACCGGCGCCAGCCGCAACACGAACATGTAGCTGAGCTCGTTCTCCCGAAAGCCTTTCTCCATTTGCGCGAGCGAGCCGCCGACGCGGTCTTTCAATATGTCGCCAAGCGCGCTCCGCGAAACGAGGAAGATGATGGCGGCGCCGATCGTCGCGGCGAACACGATCGCCGGCACGCCGAGCGCAAGGCCGAACATGAAACCGCCGAAGACCGTCAGGATCGACGCGCCGGGAAACGAGATCGCGACGGCGCCCGCATAAGCCAGCACGAACAGCGCCAGCGCCCGCAAAGGCGACGCATCGACCCACGCGTTCAGCGCCTCGCGATTGTCACGCAGCGCGTCGAGCGAGAAATAGCGGTCGAGATCGAGCGCAAAGAAACCGGCAAGCGCGGCGATGATGACCAGCGCCGGCAGGTAGCGGGCAAGGCCGGATTTCTTGGGCGGGGAAACGGTCATGAGCGGCTGTTTTCCTTATCGAGGCGATGTGCAGGTCGGCCATATCAGGGGGCGATTCCCGCCGCAGTTGACGAATTGGCGTCGAATGCTCACGAAATCGGCATTCGGCGGGGCGGTCGGACAAGCCGCCAAGCTTGACGCCCTACCGGCCCTCGTCTATGAGCCCGTCCCTCGCGGCGGGCTAGGGGCCCGCCCGCCAGATTCCACGAGACAGGCCATGAAACGGACCTATCAACCGAGCAAGCTCGTCCGCAAGCGCCGCCACGGATTTCGGGCGCGGCTTGCGACCAAGAACGGCCGCAAGGTCCTCGCCCGCCGCCGCGCCAAGGGGCGCAAGCGGCTGTCGGCCTGATTTCCCACAGGCTGTGGATAAATCGGGAGGCCGATCATGCCGGCTCCCCAGCGACTTGAGACCCTCAAAAAGCGGCCTGACTTCCTTCGCGCGCAGGCCGGCGAGAAGGCGGGCGTCGCGGCGTTCCTGCTGGCGAGGGGCCGTGCGCCCAACGGGCTCGTTGTCGCCCGGGTCGGTTTCACCGTCACCAAGAAGATCGGCAAGGCGGTGTTGCGCAACCGCATCCGGCGGCGTCTGAAAGAAGCGGCGCGGCAGGTTTTCCCGGATCACGCCGCGCCCGGTTACGATTATGTCGTGATCGCCCGGCCTGGCGCGGCGACCCGCGACTTCCCGCTGCTCCTTGACGATATGAAGCGAGCCCTTCTAAGGCTGGCCGCCCACCCCACATAGTCGAGGTCCGGCCCGGACCTTCAAGAGTATTTCATGGATCGCAACACCATCCTTTTCATCGCGCGGACCGCGGCCGTCCTCATCGGATGGGACGCGCTCGTCATCGGCCCGCAGCGCGAGGCGCTGCGCGAGCAGCAACGGATCGAAGAGGCGGCGCGC
>JBGSNB010000213.1:0-3013 GCA_041739835.1 Parvularculaceae bacterium
GGCGCCCGTCGGCAGCATGATGCCGACTTTCTCGCCTTTCGCCGTCGCCCGCGCCAGCGGGCCGCTGAGCGCGAAACTGGCGCGGATGATCTCCTTGTAGGTCAGCGCCCGCCCGTCGCCGTCGATCAGCGCGACGGCGCCCGCGCCTTTCCTGTGAGACGCCGCGAGCAGCGCATGAAAAATCGACTTGCGCGAGCGGCGCTCGATCCGGCTGAGGGTCTCGTCCATGAAATTGCCCCTGAAATTTGGAGGCGGCCCCTTAAAGCCCCTCTTGCGCACGGCCTGGCGTTGTTCCTGACGTCCTGAATCGTCGTCCTTTATTGGCGCCGACCGCCTCGCCCCCAGCGATCGCCCGGCGCACGCCGTGTCGGGCGATATTACAAGATTGTCAGCCAGCGGCCAAGCGCAAGCCTTGCACCTTTGGCGAGCGGCCGTTGTCAGTGAGTGAGCGCTCACTCATTAATCTGGACCGCGCCGCGCCGGAATTCAAGCCGGGGCAGGTTTTTTCGGCTGGCTCCGGCGCGACGGGATTCGCGCCCCTTTTGCTCCGCCTACGGATCAAATCGCGCTCGCGCGCCGCGTGCGCCGCGGCAAAAAATTCGCGAAAAACGCGAAAAAATTTCCTTTCAGAATCATCAACTTAAGACCATCAGGCAAAGTTATCCCCCGATCCATCCTACACCTGCGGGGAGGGCTTATAATGCGCGTCCTGTCGGATTTCAGCGCCATCGCCGAGGGCGCGCCGGCTGGAAAGAAGGAGGCGCATGACGAAGGACGACCGATCCCCGACCGACGGCGCGCGCCTGTCGAGCCGCGCCGCCGTCGCCTTGCGGGACGCCGGAAAGGGCTGCCCTTCCGGATCGGGGAAGGGGCGCCTTTTCGGGCTGCGGCTGGCGCGGAAAGCCAAAAAACCGGAGACGGCCGCGCCGCGAAGGGCGGCCCAATTTCGGCATGGCCTAGCGGATCGCGCGCTTCAATGCGTCGGCGAGGTCGGTCTTTTCCCAGGAGAAGCCGCCCTCGGCGTCCGGCGCGCGGCCAAAATGTCCATAGGCGGCGGTGCGCGCGTAGATCGGCTTGTTGAGATCGAGATGGCGGCGGATGCCGGACGGCGTCAGGTCCATCGCTTCGCGCAGCGCGCGTTCAAGCGCCGTCTCGTCGACGCGGCCGACGCCATGGAGATCGACATAGACGGACAACGGCTCGGCGACGCCGATCGCATAGGAAAGCTGGATCGTGCAGCGGTCGGCGAGGTCGGCGGCGACGACATTCTTGGCGAGGTAGCGCGCCGCATAGGCGGCGGAGCGGTCGACCTTCGTCGTGTCCTTGCCGGAAAACGCGCCGCCGCCATGCGGCGCGGCGCCGCCATAGGTGTCGACGATGATCTTGCGGCCGGTCAGGCCGGCGTCGCCGTCCGGCCCGCCGATGACGAATTTGCCGGTCGGGTTCACGTGCCATTTGCAGTCGCGCGCGATCTCAAGATCGCCAAGCGCGGCGCGGATATGGGGTTCGACGACGGCGCGCACTTTCTGCGAGTCCCAGGCGGGATCGAGATGCTGCGTCGACAGCACGATCGAGACGACTTCTGTCGGGCGGCCGTTCTGGTAGCGGACGGTGACCTGGCTCTTGGCGTCGGGGCCGAGGCGGCCGGCGTCGCCGTCGCCCTTGTGGCGCGCGCGCGCGAGCAGTTCGAGAATCTTGTGGCTGTAATAGATCGGCGCCGGCATCAACGCCGGCGTCTCGCGGCAGGCATATCCGAACATGATGCCCTGATCGCCGGCGCCTTCGGAATTGCCGTCGGCCGCCTTGTCGACGCCCTGCGCAATGTCCGCAGACTGACCATGCAGCAAGACCTCGATCTTCGTCTGCTCGCGCCAAGTGAAGCCGTCCTGCTCGTAGCCGATGTCCTTGATGGCGCCGCGCGCCGCCTCGATGAAGCGCTCGGGCTTCACATGCGTCTGGTCGCGCATCAGCGTCTCGGGGACCCGCACTTCGCCGGCGATGACGACGCGGTTCGTGGTCGCCAGCGTCTCGCACGCGCAGCGGACGTTCCAGCCGTTCATCCCCGTCGCCGCCGCCTCGCGATAGACGAGATCGACAATTTCATCGGAAATCCGGTCACAGACCTTGTCCGGGTGGCCTTCGGAAACGCTTTCGGAGGTGAACAGGTAAGACTGACGCGCCATGGACAAAGCCGCCCTTCATATAAGGAAAAGTTTATGCGTTCGGCGGCTTCTAACGAAGCCGCCGTCCGGTGTCCACCAGCTTTCGGGGCTTTAGCCCGTCGGCGCCAGCCCCTCGCCGTCCGACAGCGATTTCACGAGTTCGAGCACGCGCTTCCTGATTTTGGGATCGCGGATCGAGGCGAAGTGCTTGCAGAGCTGCACCCCTTCGGGCGTGCTCAAAAGCTCCATCATCGCCGCGCCGTCGTCAGGCCCCGCCTCCGCAAAACCATAGGACCGGCCGGTGTCGGCGTCGTAATCGTCGTAGAAAAACTGGATCGGCACGCCGAGCACGCGCGAAATCTCGAACACGCGGCTTGCGCCGATGCGATTGACGCCCTTCTCGTATTTCTGGATCTGCTGGAATGTGAGCCCCAGAGAATCCGCCAGCTTGTCCTGACTCATGCCCAGCATGGTCCGTCTCAACCTCACGCGCCCGCCGACGTGAATATCGATCGGGTGCGGCTTTTTTTCATCCGCCATGTCGCCCTTTCCGCTTCGCTGGCGCCCGTCAGCCCAACGGCCGTGCGGCAAAGTCTCCCCAGTAGAATAACTATAGGGCAATGCGCGTCGCGCGCAAAGGTTACGCGACAGTCATCCCCTTGTCCGGCCGACGGAAAATCCGGCGAGACCGGCGCCCGCCATCAACAGCCAGAAGAGGGCGTCGCCGAAACGGGCGTAGAAAGTCTCGGCAAGGGCGCGCGGCAGGGCGGCGTCGATGACCCCGGCCTCATAGAGCGGGATGTCGCCCGCCGCCGCGCGCGCCTTGATGAAAGCGGCGCGCTCCCAGTTCT
>JBGSNB010000325.1:0-1778 GCA_041739835.1 Parvularculaceae bacterium
CGGCGACGGCGGCGATCAGCAACGGGTTCATCTGCGGCTCCGGACGCAACGCGCCTTCCTAGCCGATAACAGCGCCCGGCGCCGGTCACAAACTGGACAGGCACCGCCAATCGCGCCTTAATCGCCGGCAATGAAGGGAACGCGCATCATCGGCGGGCTTGTCGTCGCCGCCGCATGCGGCGCGGCGGCGCATATCGGCGGGCTTGAAGACCCGGTCGCCTGGACCATCGCGATCACCGCGCTGACCGCGGCCTGGTGGGTGACGGAAGCGATCCCGATCCCGGCGACTTCGCTCATTCCCTTCGCGGCCTTCCCGATCGCCGGCGTCATCGACCATCGCGAGGCGGCGTCGGCGCTGGGCGATCATGTCATCTTGCTGCTGATGGGCGCATTCATGCTGTCGAAGGGGCTCGAAAAGTCCGGCGCGCATGAGCGCCTCGCCCTTTACATGATCCGGCTGGTCGGCGCCTCCGGCAAGCGGCTTGTCGCCGGCTTCATGATCGCCTCGGCGCTGACCTCGATGTGGGTCTCGAATACCGCGACGACCTTGATGCTGATGCCGATCGCGCTCGCGATTCTCGGCCGCGCGAGGGACCGGTCGCTTGATGTTCCGGTAGTGCTCGGCGTCGCCTATGCGGCGTCGATCGGGGGACTCGGCACGCTCATCGGCACGCCGCCGAATGTGATCTTCGCCGGCGTTTACGAGCGCGCGACCGGGTCGGAATACGGCTTTCTCGAGTGGATGAAGACCGGCGTTCCGGTCGTCGCCCTCGGGACATTGCTGTCGATCCTCTGGCTGACGCGGCGGATCAGCGTCAGGGAAGAAGTCGTCATTCCGGCGCCCGGCGGCTGGACCGCGGCGGAAGTCCGCACGCTGATGGTCTTTGCGGCGGCGGTGTGTCTGTGGATCACCCGGATCGAACCCTTCGGCGGCTGGTCGTCCTGGTTCGGGCTTGGGAGCGCCGGCGATTCGACGGTCGCGCTTCTCGCCGTCGCGGCGATGTTCCTGATCCCCGACGGCAAGGGCGGCGCGCTGCTCGACTGGAAATGGGCGTCCGACATCCCCTGGGGCATGCTGCTGCTGTTCGCCGGCGGCATCTGCATCGCGATCGCGTTCGAGAAGTCGGGCCTGTCGACGCTGATCGGCACGTCGCTCGCGGGCGCAAAAATGCTGCCGCCCTTCGTGCTGATGCTGCTGATCTGCCTGGTCGTCACCTTCATGAGCGAATTGACGTCGAACACCGCCGTCGCGACGCTGGTTCTGCCGGTGCTCGCCTCCGTCGCCGAAGGCACGGGGCTCTCGGCGACGATCCTGATGGCGCCGGCGGCGATGGCGGCGTCTTCGGGCTTCATGCTGCCGGTCTCGACCGCGCCGAACGCCATCGCCTACGGCACCGGGCGCGTCACCATCGGCGAAATGGCGCGCGAGGGTTTCGCGCTCAATCTGATGCTGGCTGTCGTCATCGCGTGCGTGTGCTATCTTGCGTTCGTCTAAGCCGCGGGAGCCGCGTATGGCGCGCACGGTCGCCGCCGGATTTCTCTATTTTATCCTGGTTTTCGGCGCCGGCTTCCTGCTCGGGACCGGCCGCATTCTCGTGCTGGCGCCGCGTGTCGGCGAGACGGCGGCCGTCCTCATCGAATTGCCGGCGATGCTGGTGATTTCGTGGGTCGCCTGCGGCTTCATACTTCGCCGGCTTGATGTTCCGGCAGCCGCGGCGGCGCGCCTTGTGATGGGCGCCTTCGCTTTCGCGCTGCTGATCGCGGCGGAGGCGGCGCTC
>JBGSNB010000231.1:0-3180 GCA_041739835.1 Parvularculaceae bacterium
GCCGCCGCCGCCGCTCGAGGGGAACGCCTACAAGGCGGAGGCGCCGAGACTGGCGCTCGGCTGGAAGGCGGCGCTGGAGACCTTTGCCGGCGGCGACGTGCTGGCGCCGATGTTCGGCGCGCTGATGACGCGCGTCTTCTCCGCCTGCAAGCGCCAGGAGATCGCCTTCGCCGACCGGCGCGTCACCGATTTCGAATATGACAGCTATCTGCAAACCTTCTGACGATGATGGCGAAGGCCGGCGAGCATATTGCGTCCTATTACGCGGCGAGCGCGCATAAGGCGCCGTTGCGTCCGGCGCTCGCCGGCGATGTCTCGACGGAAATCTGCATCATCGGCGGCGGGTTTTCCGGCGTCGCGGCGGCGCTGTCGCTCGCCGAGCGCGGGCATGACGTCGTCCTGCTCGAAGCCAACCGTCGTGGATGGGGCGCCTCCGGCCGCAATGGCGGGCAGGTGCTTCCCGGCTGGTCCGGCGAAGGCGAGATGATCAAGCAGCTTGGGCCGCGCGCGCAGGAGTTCCTCCGCCGCACGCGCTATCGCGGGCATGACCTCATCGAGGATCGCCTCAAGAAATACGCGATCGACTGCGATTATGTGCGGGGCGCGGCGACCGTCGCGCTCAACGCCAGGCAGTTGGCGGCGCTCGAAGCGGAATTCGACGAAGCGAAGGCCGGCGGATCGGGCGAGCATCTCGAACTGGTCGACGCCGCGGGGCTTAAGCGTCACATTGCGTCGGATCTCTATTGCGGCGGCCTCCTCGACCGGCGCGCCGCGCACTGCCATCCGCTCAATCTCTGCCTTGGCGAAGCGCGCGCCGCGGAAACGCTCGGCGCCCGCCTTTACGAACAGACAAACGTCATCGCGATCGCGCATGGCGAAAGGCCTGTCGTTTCGACGGCGGCGGGAAGCGTGACGGCGCGTCAGGTCGTTCTCGCCGGAAACGCCTATCACAAGCTCGAACAGGACAAGCTTGGCGGCTACATGCTGCCGGCGCAGACCTTCACCATCGCCACGGAAATCATCGGCGACGATCGCGCGCGCGCGGTCTTGCCCGACAATATCGGCGTTTGCGACGCCAATTGGGCGCTCGATTATTTCCGCCGGTCCGCCGATCATCGCATCCTCTTTGGCGGGCTGTGCACCTATTCGAACCGCAATATCGTCGACATCGAGGGCGCGCTGACGCCGCGCCTCTTTGAAATTTTTCCGCAACTGGAAGGCGTCCGGGCGGAGTTCGCCTGGGGCGGCGCCATCGGCATTCCATTGAACCGCGTGCCGCTGATCGGGCGCGTCGTCGAGAACGTCTACTATGCGCAAGGCTATTCCGGTCACGGCGTCAATTGCAGCCACATCGCCGGCGAAATTCTCGCCGATGCGATCGAGGCGAAGGCGGACGGCGTCGATCTCTTCGAAGCGGTCCGCCATTTCAGGATTCCGGCGGCGGGCGTCATCGGCAACCCGCTGCTGGCGCTCGGCATGACGTGGTTCCGCATGCGCGACGCGCTCGGCGTCTGACTTACTCTTTCGCCTTGCGGCGCAGCCAGCTTTCGAACATGCCGAGGCGGATCAGCGCTTCGCCGAGCAGGATGACGGCGCCGACGCCGAGGATCGTCGGCGTTTGCGGACCCTCGCCCGGCACATAGAGAAAGAGCACGATCGAGGAGAGCAATATCGTCGCGCACATCGCCGAGAGCGCGCAGGCGACGACAGCGCCGCCGGGCGCGCGAAACGGGCGCGGCGTCTCCCTGTCCTTGAAGCGCAGGCGCGCGAACGCGATCACCATGCCGAGATAGGGCAACATGAAGATCGCCGCGCTGAACGAGAACAGCGACCAGAAGAGATCGGCGTTCGACGTCGCGACGCGTCCGTAAAGCAAGAGCACGCTGGTGCAGACAATGCCCATCAGGATCGCCGCGCCGATCGGACCGCCATGTGTCTTGTGGCGAATCGCGAACAGGCTCGGCAGCTCGCCCTCCGCCGCCGCTTCCGCCGTCGCGCGGTTGCAGCCCATGGCCCAGGTTGCGCCGTTCGAGAAAAATGTGAACAACGCCATCGCGCCAAGCGCGACGACAATGACGCCGCCGCCCGGAATGTCGGCGAAGAACAGCGCCAGCGTGTCGATCAGCCCTTCGACGATATCGATGTCCGCCGACGGGATCGCCGCGAGAATGCCGGCCGTCGCCAGGAAATAGAGCCCAAGGACCAAGGCGCCCGAAACGAGGATCGACAGCGGCATGTCGCGCGCGGGATGCCTGATCTCGCCGCTGGCCGCGCTGACGAGTTCAAAGCCGAGCATGCCGTAGACGATCGCCGGCACGTATTTGAGGCCCTCTTTCCATTCCGGCCGAAAGGCTTCGGCGGTCAGCGGATTGGCGAAGCCGTGCGTCTGTCCGTAATTCCAGCCGGCGATGATCAGCACCGAGAAGATGATCATCTTGAACAGCGCGCCGAGATTGGGCACCCATTTGCCGATCTTCAGCCCCAATATGTCAAGCAGCGCCGTCAGCCACGCAAGCGCGATGCCGACGCCGATCTGCTGCGACAGGGAAAGATCGACGCCGGCAAGCCGCGCGAGCACGCCGGCGAAGAGAACGAAGATCGACGGCAGCCAGATCGCCGTGTTGATCCAGTACGCCCAGACGGCGCGCGCCGCCCAATGGCGCCCAAGCCCGCGCCGGATCCACACATAGATCCCGCCCTCCTCCGGATAAGCGGTCGAAAGCTCCGCCGTAATGAGGCCGATCGGGATCAGGAACACCGCGCCGAGAAACAGCCACCAGAAGAGGCTGGAGACGCCGATCGACGCCGACGCGGCCAGCGTGTCGAGGAGGAGGATCGCCGACACCGTGAACAACACGAGGTCGCGCAGCCCGAGGACTTTCGGCAGATCTCTGTTTGACGACATCGAGCCCCTGCGCGCCGCGTCAGGGAATGCCGGCGGCGCCGCCCCTTCCGGTCGGATGATCGCCAGAAATCGCGGCGTCTTGCAAGGCGCCTATTCGACCGACTCCAGCGCCAGCCGGCGATCATGGTCCGAATCGATCGATTCCGCCGCCTTGCGCAAGGCGGCGCGGATTTCGTCCGTCTTCGGCGCTTCGCCGGCGAGCGCTTCGATGGCGACCCGGCGGTCATGATCGCCGTCGACCGACGCCGCCATGTCGATCAGCGCCGGCCACGGGC
>JBGSNB010000275.1:0-6596 GCA_041739835.1 Parvularculaceae bacterium
TCTGCGTCGGCGAGACCGAAGCGGAGCGCCGCGCCGGCCGCGAGCGGGAGATTGTCGGCGCCCAGCTTGCCGCATCCGTTCCGCAGGGCGCCGGCGACTATGTCATCGCCTATGAGCCGGTATGGGCGATCGGCACCGGCCTCACCCCGTCAACGGACGATATCGCCGACATGCATACATTCATCCGTTCAAGGATCAAGGAGGGCGCGCGCATCCTCTATGGCGGTTCCGTGAAGCCGTCGAATGCGAAAGAAATCCTGTCAATCGTCAATGTCCATGGCGCGCTGGTCGGCGGCGCCAGCCTGAAGGCTGACGATTTCGCCGCGATCATCGAAGCCGCCCGCTAGGCTGAAGGGAAATGCGCATGACCGGCTGGATCGTCTTTGGCGCCGTGGTCGGAGCATTGCTTTCGCTCGGCGGCTGCGCCAGCTGGCGGGCGGAACAAAATGCGCCGCCGATCGGCCGTTTCGTCGAGGCGGAGGGCGAGAGAATTCACCTCCTTGAAATCGGGCCGACCGACTCGATCCTGCCGCCGGTCGTTCTCATCCATGGCGCCAGCGTCAATCTGCGCGACATGAAGATTGCGCTCGGCGACGAGCTGGCGAGGACGCGGCGCGTCATTATTGTCGATCGTCCGGGTCGAGGATATTCGACGCGTCCCGCGGACGGCTGGCGCCTCGACCGTCAGGCGGCGCTTATCCGCGCGGCGGTCCGAGAAACCGGCGTCGACAGGCCGATCATCGTTGGACAAAGCCTTGGCGGCGCGGTGGCGCTCAGCTACGCCTTGCAGTTCCAGGATGAATTGTCGGGTCTCGTGGTGCTGGCGGCGGTCAGCCATGAATGGCCGGGCGGCGTCGCCTGGTACAATACGGCGTCGGGATGGCCGCTGATCGGACAAGCGTTGAGGCGACTTGTCTTTCCGGTCTATGCGCCATTCGCGGCCAAGAGCGGCGTCATCGAGTCCTTTCACCCGGACGAAGCGCCGGAGGGGTATTACGAAAATTCGGGACTGACGCTCCTCTTTCGCGCCAGGGACTTCCGAAATAACGCCGCGGACCTTCGCCATCTGAAGCCGCAGATTGTCGAAATGAGCGAGCGTTATCGAACGCTCAGGCTTCCGATGGCGATCCTGACCGGCGCCGACGACACGACCGTAAGTCCGAGCCTTCATTCGGCGGCTCTCGCAAGAGAGGTCTCCGGCGCCCATTATGAAGTCATCCCCGACACCGGACACGCGCTCCATCATGCTGAAACGGCAAAGGTGATCGGCGCCATTGATCTTGTGACGGCGCGCGCGCGAACTTCCAGCGCGCCCTCAACGGCCGCCGAGTGACGCGCAAAACGCGCTGCGCTCAATAGAGCAAATGCGCGCGCCGTTCGATGTTCCAGGCATGTTCGTCCGGCGTTGCAAGCGCGTCGAGATCGCCCGGCGTCGCGGCGGCGTCGTCGACCCATTCGCGCAATAGCGATGAGCCGTTGATCACATCGATCGCAAGCCTTCCGATTTCGTACTCATACGGAAAATCGCGCCAGAGCGGGTATTCCGGATAGAGCCGACGGATCGCCTTGAATGCGAGCGCCTGAACGCGCCAGGGGCGAAACGCTGCGTGGTCATAGGCGGTTTCCGTGTGAATTTGCACGCCATGGCAGAGCTTGCCGACATGCTTGTGAAAGGTCGGCTCGAACCAGCAGTCTCGCAGCAAGCAACCCTGAAGCCATTGCGGTGCCAGCGCGCGCATTTCCGTCATGATGCGCCGCGCATCGATGTCCGGCGCGCCGAACAGCTCAAGCGGGCGCGTTGTTCCGCGGCCTTCGGACAAGGTCGTTCCTTCCAGCATGACGGCGCCGGCATAGACGCGCGCCATATAGAGATTGGGCGCATTGGGGCTCGGGTTGATCCATGTTCGCTCGCCGAGCGGCCATCCGTAACCCGGCGCTGCCTCCGGCCGCCAACCCGCCATCTCGATGACGCGGTAGTCGACATCGATCTTGAACTTGGCGACGAACCAGCGACCGAGCTCGCCCAGCGTCATGCCGTGGCGCATCGGCATCGGGCCGGCGCCGACAAAGCTCTCCCAGCCGGGACGCAGCGCGAGGCCTTCGATCGGCCGCCCCGCCGGATTGGGCCGATCAAGCACCAGGACCGTCTTGCCGTGCCGCGCCGCCGCTTCGAGAACGTAGAGCAGTGTCGTGATGAAAGTGTAGATGCGGCAGCCGAGATCCTGCAGATCGACCAGCAGGACATCGAATGTCGCCATCATGGCATCGGTCGGCCGGCGCACCTCGCCGTAAAGGCTGAAGACCGGAATGCCGAGCAAGGGGTCGTTGAAGTCCGCCGACTCCACCATGTTGTCCTGCTTGTCGCCGCGAAGCCCGTGCTGCGGCCCAAAGGCGGCGGACAATATTAGGTCTCCGCAAGCGGCGAGCGCGTCCAGAGAATGAGTGAGATCTTGCGTGACCGACGCGGGATGCGCCAGCAGCGCGAGGCGCTTGCCCTTGAGCGGCGCGCGCAGGAGCGGATCTTCAAGCAGGCGGTCGATTCCGAATTTCATGGGCGGGCTTCTCTCGTCAATTCCAGCAGGAAACAATCGCGCTGGTGAAAGTCCGGTTTGCCGGGCGGATGAGCAAGCGCCCAATTAGCGCGCGCGCCGGTAATGTCCTCAATCACGGCCGAAAGCCCGACGCGAAGAGGCGACGCTTTCCCGGGCAGGAGAAGTTCGGGCGGTCTGATGATCGCGCCGAGGCGAATGCATGATGGACTCGCGATGAATTCGATTTCCGGATTGCCGATTTCTTCGGCGACCGCCATGCCTTGCCGATAAGCGTCAAAACGATAAGCCGCCCACGCGCCAGAGGGGGAAAAATTGAATTCGTAATAGGCCTCAGTCCCCGCGGCGCCGACAAAGGCTTCAAAGCATGTGCGTTTCCAAAGATCGTCGGCTCGCGCCGGCGGCATCGGCGCGGGGAGGCTGATCTCGCTGATGTCTCCTGACACGACATACCAGAAAGCCAGGCGGTCCTTCTCGTCGCGGTCGATCTCCGCCGAAATCGCGATGCGCGAAGCTGCCGCGCAGACCGGGTGGGGGATAAGGTCGAGGCGTTGCATGTCGTTCGGGCGCCTTGCGTCTTGGCGGCCAATGTCGCCGGATTCGGATTGCCAACGAATGAACGCCCGGTCTCCCGCCGGCCGGATTTGACCTTCAGACAGGTCGGGCGTAGAGACCGCCCCTTCAAATCGGCCGGGCGCGTCGCCATTTCCGGGCGGCCGCTCCATTCGGATACCGCACATGCACGCCGTCCTCTTGACCGTTCACGCCCTGATCGTTCTCGCCCTGATTGTCATCGTCCTCCTGCAGCGGTCGGACGGCGGCGCGCTGGGGCTCGGCGGCGGCGGGGGCGGCGGTTTCATGACCAGCCGGGGCGCCGCCAATGTGCTGACCCGCACCACATCCGTTCTGGCGGCGCTGTTTTTTGCAACCTCCATCTTGCTGGCGATCACAGCGGGGGGCGCGGAGCGCGATATTGATATCATTGAGGACCTGACCGGAGAAACGATCGCCGATCCGAACGCGCCGGTGACGACGGAAGACCTGCTGAACACGCTCGGCAGCGGAACCGCCGAGACCGCGCCCGAATCAGCGTCGCCGCCGGCGCTCGAAGCGACCCCGGCGCCTGAGCCCGAAACCGCCCCCGAGGAAGCGCCCGCCGAGACGCCGCAACAATAGTCGAATTGCCGGGTCAGCCAAAGGCTTAGACGGCCTATCTCAGCGATTGGCCGATGCGGCGTATTGGCCGCCGCCGACATTGGCGTTTGCCCTTTCCGCCAGCGGCGCTAAGACGGCCTTCCATGGCGCGGTACATCTTCATCACCGGCGGCGTGGTTTCCTCACTTGGAAAAGGCGTTGCGGCGGCGGCCCTTGGAGCCCTCCTGCAGGCGCGCGGGTACAAAGTCCGCCTGCGCAAGCTCGATCCCTATCTCAATGTCGATCCGGGCACGATGTCGCCCTATCAGCATGGCGAAGTCTTTGTCACCGATGACGGCGCGGAGACCGACCTCGACCTTGGCCACTACGAACGCTTCACCGGCGTTTCGGCGTCAAAGGGCGACAACGTCACCACCGGAAAGATCTATCAGGGCATCATCGAACGCGAGCGGCGCGGCGATTATCTCGGGGCGACCGTGCAGGTCATTCCGCATGTCACTGACGCCATCAAGTCGTTTGTGACCGCGCCCGCGGGCGACGCCGAATTCGTCATCTGCGAGATCGGCGGCACGGTCGGCGACATTGAAGGCCTGCCCTTCTTCGAGGCGATCCGGCAGCTCGGCAATGAATTGCCGCGCGGCGACTGCGTCTATGTCCATCTGACGCTGATGCCCTACATTCCTTCGGCGGGCGAACTGAAGACCAAGCCGACGCAGCATTCGGTGAAGGAGCTGCGCGAGATCGGCATTCAGCCGAACATTCTTCTCGTTCGCGCCGACCGCGACATTCCGGAGAGCGAGCGGCGAAAGATCGCGCTGTTCTGCAATGTGCGCCCGTCCGCCGTCGTGCAGGCGCTCGACTGCCGGACGATTTACGAAGTCCCGCTCGCCTATCACAATGAGCGCTTCGATGACGAAGTGCTTGCCGCCTTTGGCGTCAGCGAGCCGCCGCCGCTCGACCTTTCCAGATGGCGGGATGTCGTTCAACGCATCACCAAGCCCGACGGCGAAACGCGGATCGCCGTCGTCGGCAAATATACGGTCCTGAAGGACGCCTACAAATCGCTGATCGAAGCGATCAATCATGGCGGCATCGCCAACAATGTCCGCGTCGAGATCAAATGGATCGACGCCGGCGTGTTCGAGGAAGAAGATCACGCGATCAGCGAACTTGAGGACGTTCACGGCATTCTGGTGCCCGGCGGCTTCGGCGAGCGCGGCGCGGAAGGCAAGATCAAGGCGGCGCGTTTCGCCCGCGAGCGCGGCATTCCCTATTTCGGCATCTGCTTCGGCATGCAGATGGCGGTGATCGAGGCGGCGCGCTCGCTTCTCGGCGAGGCGAGCGCGACCTCGTCGGAATTCGGGCCCGGCGGCAAGCCGATCGTCGGCCTCCTGACCGAATGGGTGCGCGGCAATGAAACCGAACGGCGTTCGGCGAAGGACGATCTTGGCGGCACCATGCGCCTTGGCGCCTATCCGGCGGTGCTGAGGCCCGGCAGCCGCGCCGCCGAAGCCTATGGCGCGCTCGAAATATCCGAGCGGCACCGCCATCGCTATGAGGTCGATATGGCGTGGGCGGAGCGCCTCGCGTCGGTCGGGGTCGAATTCTCGGGCGTGTCGCCGGACGGAACGCTTCCCGAAATCATGGAGATCCCCGCGCACCCGTGGTTTGTCGGCGTGCAATATCACCCGGAGCTGAAATCCCGGCCCTTCGATCCGCACCCGCTTTTCGCCGCCTTCATCGGGGCGAGTGTTGCGAGGTCGCGGCTGGTGTGACGTCCCGGCGGTTCCCGGGAACGCTTCGCCGCAACGCGCCTTGCTCCGGACCCGGGATCGCCGCAGCTTCGGCCGACGGGCGATACCTCAAAAGACAAGGCCGCTGGGCGCCCGACCGTCTTTTTTCGAAAGTTTGCGGCCGCAACAGACAGCCAAAAGGAATTACCTATGAAAACGGCGACTCTCTCCGCAACCCGTCTCGATCTGGTCAGCCGGCTCGCGCTTGCCGGCGCCGCGCTCTGCGCGATGTCTCTTTCGACGCCCGCTTATGCCGGCGGAAAGGCTGACCGCGAAGTCGTCATCAATATCGGCAAGGATGGCGATCTCCTCGAGCAGTTGATTGAACTCGATGCAGCCGGCATCGAGGAGATGCGGGCCGAGATCGCCGAGGCGCGTGTCGAGATCGCCGAGGCGATCGGCGAGATCGAAGACGCGCGCGAAGAAGTGGCGGGCATACCCGGCGCCCGCATCGTTCTGAAAATCGCCTTCGCTTCCGCGCGCGCCGGCGCAAGGGCGGCGGTCGACGAGGCGCTCGCCGAGGCGCGCGTCGAAATCGACAAGGCGGAAGTCGATCTGAAAACCGCCGCCGTCAGCGCCGAAGAGCGCGTTGAAACCGAACACGCGATCAAGGTCCTGCGCACGGAACTTGATGCGCTTGAGGATTCGCTCGCCTCGCTGATGGACGCGCTGCGCGCCTGAACGCTTGAAATCGCCGAACGGGCAGAATGCGGGAAGCGGCGGCGCTTCCCGCATTTTGCGTGCGCCGTTCACGACGCGGTGAGCGCTCAACAATCCGAAACCTTCGCGCGGCGGCCGCCACAGTTTCACCAGATTCCGAAGGCGAAATTGCGATGTCGGTGCGCCGCGCCGATGGGCGGACATTGGGCAAGGGGCTCGAACGCCGGCCTTGTGGCCGGACGAAAGGAGCGCAGCCATGGCCTATCCCGCCATCCCGCATCACTCTTTTTATTACGGCGCCCCGACAAAGCCGCGCGCCCTTTATGCCCTCCGTTTCGGACCGATTGATCCGATCGTGAAATTCGGCCAGGGCGCCGCCGCGGCGCTTGCCGCCTTTACCGGCGTCAACAATGTGACCGGGGTCGCCGGCGCGGCGCCG
>JBGSNB010000289.1:0-2178 GCA_041739835.1 Parvularculaceae bacterium
GACCACCGACGACGGCCGTCCGGAAAGATCGACGATCGCGCCCTGCCCGCCGAACATGCCGGCGCCGGGTTCCGGCGCCGATATGGCCCTGGTGACGCCGCCGGCGCGGTTGATGGCGATCAGGGTCGAGGACGGGTTGAAGGCGTCGGTCGCATCGAGCCCCGCCGAGAGCGAATAATCGCTGCTGGTCGAGGAATCATTCGCTTCGTCGTCGAGACCGATCTCGACAAGACCGATCTGCGACCATGGCGCAAAAAGGCCGGGCGTGACGATGCGCCCCTGCGCGTTGATGACGGTCGCGCCGTCGGGAACGGTCAGGTCCTGGCCGATCGCGGCGACGACGCCGTCACGCAGGATAATGTCGCCATTGTCGATGCGGCCGCCATCGGCGCCCGCCATTGTATAGACGCGCGCATTCTGGATTGCGATCGTCTGTGCGCCGGCGACAGCGGCCGAGGCGGCGAGCGCCGCGCACGATGCGGCGACGAGTTTCAACAAGGTGTGTTTCATGGTCATTGTCCCGCCCCGCCGGTGAAGCCGTTCGCTTGCTGGCCGATTTCGAAATCCATCCGCGGCGAGCGTTTGGGATCGCTCGCATCATAAAGCAGCGCGCCGTCGATGAAGACCTTTTCCGCTTTCGCGTAAACCGAGAACGGATTGGAATTCCAGACCACGACATCGGCCATCTTGCCGGCTTCGAGCGAGCCGGTCTGATCGCCGATCCCCATCGCCTTGGCGGGATTGGCGGTCAGCCATTTGATCGCATGTTCGGGCGCGATCTTGAGGCCCATTCTGACGCCGTCGGCCATCGCCTTGCCGGCTTCCTGGTTGAGCCGCTGGATGCCGTTTTCGTCATCGGAATGGATGATGGCGCATCCGTTCGGCTGCGCATCGACAAGCGCGGCGTTTTCGCGAACCGAATCGTAAGCTTCGAGTTTGAAGCCCCACCAATCCGCCCAGACCGCAGCGCAGATGCCGTTTTCCGCCAGTAGATCGGCGACCTTGAAAGCTTCGACCGCATGGTGAAAGGTCGTCACTTTATAGCCGAATTCCTTCGCCATATCGATGACGAGCGCCATCTCGTCGCCGCGATAGCAATGCATGTTGACGGTGATGTCGCCATTCAGCGCCATCGCCAGCGTTTCAAGTTTCAGATCGCGCGTCGGCGCTTCCGGCTCCTTGCCGTTATCCTCGCCCTTTGCGGCGGGCTTTTTCGCGTCGCCATTCTTTTTGTCGAAGGCCGCCTTTTCGTCCCAGTATTTCTCCCATTTCCTCTTGTAGTCGGCGGCTTCGATCCACGCGGTGCGGTAGCCCGAGAAATTCGCCATGCGGGTCGACGGGCCGCCCTTGTCGCCGTAAACGCGTTTCGGGTTCTCGCCGCACGCCATTTTGAGGCCATAGGGCGCGCCCGGGAACTTCATCCCCTGCACGGTGCGCGAGGGAACATTTTTCAGGATCGCCGAACGGCCGCCGAAGAGATTGGCGGACCCCGGCAGCACCTGCAGCGCGGTGACGCCGCCGGCGAGCGCGCGCGTGAAGCCGGCGTCCTGCGGCCAGACGGAATGCTCCGCCCACACCTGCGAGGTGTTCGGCGCCGTCGCTTCATTGCCGTCCGATGTCGACTGGGTCTGCGGCGAGGGATAGTCGCCAAGATGCGAGTGGATGTCGATGACGCCCGGCGTCACCCATTTGCCCTTGCCGTCGACGATCGTCGCGCCGTCGGGCGACGCGAGGTCAGCGCCGCCGACAGCGGCGATCTTGCCGTTCTCGACGACAACCGTGCCGTTATCGATGCGAGCGCCGGTCCCGGTCAGGATGGTCGCGCCGCGAATGACGGTCGGCGCCGACGCATAAGGAACATAGGTCGAGGGAAAGGGATCCGACGCCCAGCGGCTGGCGGGTTTTTCCGCCTCCGCCGCCGCTTTGCCGTCCGCGCCGGCGGTTTTGTCCGCCTTATCGCCGCAGCCGCCCGCCGCCAGAATGGCCGCAAGCGTTGCGACCGCCATTCGAGTATGTGTTCGCATGTCGATTTTCACCGCCGATTGCATGAAACTGTCGCCAACCTAGACCAATTTGCGGCAGAGAGAAGATGGAGCGGCAGCCGGCTTCGCGGTGAAGCGAGCCGCTGACGCGATGAAAGGAAACCGATGACCCGGATCACCCGACGCGCCGCCCTTG
>JBGSNB010000323.1:0-3327 GCA_041739835.1 Parvularculaceae bacterium
ATCTCTGGGTCGAAGCAGCGCCTCTGACGCGAGACCGGCGCGGCGACAGCCGCATCGGCAAGGCGCGGGTGCGCGAGATCGCCGGCCATGTCGACGATCAGAACGCCTTTTCGCTGATCGCACTCGCCGGCCATGATATCCCGGTCGAGCTACCTGCCGACGTCATCGCGGAAGCCGAGCGCGCAAGACCGCCGGACCTCGCAGGCCGGACGGATCTGCGCGCAACGCCGCTCCTCACCATCGATCCCGAGGACGCCAAGGACCATGACGACGCGGTGTTCGCGGCGCCCGACGACGATCCGAAGAATTCCGGCGGATACCGCGTCATCGTCGCCATCGCCGATGTCAGCTGGTTCGTGCGGCCGGGCTCGCGTCTCGACAAGGAAGCACAGCGGCGCGGCAATTCCGTGTACCTGCCGGACCGCGTCGTGCCGATGCTGCCGGAGCGGCTGTCGAACGACCTTTGCTCGCTGCGCGACAATGTCGACCGGCCCTGCATCGCGGTCGAGATGATCCTCGACGCCGAGGGCCGCAAGCAGAGCCATCGCTTCATGCGCGCGATGATGCGCTCTGCGGCGAAGCTCTCTTACGCCGAAGCGCAGCAGATCATCGGCGATGCGACGAAGACCGGAATCGTCGCACAGACGGTGCATCATCTCCACAAGGCGTTCCAGATCCGCTGGAAGGAACGCGCCAAGCGCGCGCCGCTCGATCTCGATCTGCCCGAGCGCAAGATCATTCTCAATCCCGACGGCACAGTCGCGCGCATCATCCGCCGCGAGCGCTATGACGCGCATCGGCTGATCGAGGAATTCATGATCCTCGCCAATGTCGCGGCGGCGGAAATGCTGGAGCAAAAGCGCACTGCGCAGATCTACCGCGTGCACGACACGCCCGACCCGGAAAAACTCGACACCATCCGCGACTATCTGGAAGACCTAGATTACAGCCTCGCGAAAGGGGCGGTGCGGCCGGCGCAATTCAATCAGATCCTGAAAATCGCCGGAACGCGCGGCCAGCAGGAGATGATCTCCGATGTCGTCCTGCGCTCGCAGCGCCAGGCCGTCTATGCGACCGAGAATGTCGGCCATTTCGGGCTTAATCTCGCGCGCTATTCGCACTTCACCTCGCCCATTCGCCGCTATGCGGATCTGACGATCCACCGCGCGCTGGTGTCGGCCTGCAAACTGGGCGAAGGCGGCCAGACCGATGACGAGGCCAAGCGACTGCCGAAGATCGCCGAGCTGATCTCCGACATGGAGCGGCGCGCCATCGCGGTCGAGCGCGAGGCCAATGACCGCTATCTCGCCGGCTATCTTGAAGACCGCATCGGCGAGGAATTTTCCGGCCGCATCCGCGGCGTCACGCGTTTCGGGCTGTTCGTCATGCTCGACGAGACCGGCGCCGACGGCTTCGTTCCCGCGCGCACGCTCGGGACCGAACGCTATGATTTCATCGAGGAAAAACATGCGCTGATCGGCGCGCAGGCGGGCGGCGTCTATCGCCTCGGCCAGGCGGTGACGGTGAAGCTGACAGAGGCGGCGCCGTTGCGCGGCGGCCTTACCTTCGAAATGATTTCCGATCCGATCGAGGACCCCGATTTCAAGCCGTCGTCGCGCAAGCGGGCGTTCCGCGGCGCGCGCAAGCCGGACGGCCGCAAGGATCAAAAGCGGCGCGAGCGTCCGGGCGGAGGCGGCAGGAAGCGGCGATGACCGGCGATCTCGTGACCATCCGCGATTTCTTTCGCCATGCGGTGACGTCCTTCGCGCACGCCGGCCTCGTCTACGGGCATGGCGCGACCAATGCGATCGACGAGGCGGCGTTCTTGATCCTCGAAGCGCTGTCCCTGCCGATCGACGACATCAATCCGTGGCTCGACGCGCGCCTGACGGAAGATGAGCGCGGCCGCCTCGCGGCGCTGATCGAGGCGCGCGTCAAGACCCGAAGGCCCGCCGCCTATCTCGTGAACAAGGCCTATATCCAGGGCGTCCCCTTCCATGTCGACGAGCGGGTGATCGTGCCGCGCTCTTATATCGGTGAAATTCTCGCCGGCGATTCGGCGTTTCTTCCGCCTACGGAGGATATCCAAGCCGTGCTCGATCTCTGCACGGGGTCCGGATGCCTCGCAATTCTGGCCGCCCTCGCCTTTCCTGACGCCGCCGTCGTCGGCGCCGATCTGTCGGCTGCCGCGCTGGAAGTCGCAACGCGCAATGGCAGGGAGCACGGTCTTGAGGATCGCGTGACTCTGGTCGAGGGCGACCTCTTCGCGCCGCTCGGCGCACGCAAATTCGACCTCATCCTCGCCAATCCGCCCTATGTCGACGCTGCGGCGATGTCGGCGTTCCCGCCCGAATATCGCGCCGAGCCGGCGATGGCGCATGCGGGCGGCGCGGACGGGCTTGATTTGGTGCGCCGCATCATCATCGACGCGCGCGCGCATCTCACCGAGGGCGGCGGCCTCCTTTGCGAGATCGGAACCGGCCGCGACAATCTTGAGCGGGATTTTCCGGATCTTCCCTTCCTGTGGCTCGATACCGAGGAAAGCGAAGGCGAGGTCTTCTGGCTGGCGCGCGCTGATCTCCCCTGACGCCGCTCAGTTCTTGCGGGCGAAAACGAAGTCGGCGGCGCCGTTCAGCGGCGCGGCGGCGACGCCGAAGCGGTCAAGATGCGCCTTGGCGCGCTCGACCAGCGCTTTCGCCTGGTCCCGCGCGCTTTGCGCCCCCAGCAGCTTGACGAAGGTCGCCTTGTCCATGTCGGCGTCCTGCCCGACCGGCTTGCCGAGCGCCTCGGCGTCGCCGAACGCGTCGAGGAGATCATCGACGATCTGGAACGCGAGCCCCAGATCCTCCGCATAAAGACGAAGCGCTTCGACCTCGGCGTCCGACGCGCCGCCGACAATGCCGCCGGCGATCGCCGAAAAGCGGATGATCGCGCCGGTCTTCAGCCGCTGGAGCTCTTCAATGCCGGCGAGATCGAAATTTTTCTGCTCGGCGTAAATGTCGATCATCTGCCCGCCGACCATGCCTTCCCTGCCGGAGGCGCGCGCGAGTTCAAGCGCAAGGCGGCAGCGGACATCGCCGTCGGGGTGCGTTTCCGGCTCAGCGAGGATCTCGAACGCCTGCGTCAGCAGCGCATCGCCGGCGAGGATCGCCGTCGCCTCGTCATAGGCCCTGTGCACGGACGGGCGCCCGCGCCGCAAATCGCTGTCGTCCATCGCCGGCAGATCGTCATGGATGAGGCTGTAGCAATGGATCATCTCGACCGCGCATCCGACGCGGATCGCGCGCGCGCGCGGGCACTCGAACATGTCGGCGGCGGCGATCACGA
>JBGSNB010000379.1:0-2991 GCA_041739835.1 Parvularculaceae bacterium
GCGCCGCTTTAGCGCAATCGAAGCGCGGCGCAAGCCGCAGCTGCAGCGCGGCGTTGCGCTGACGCCCGCGCCCGGCGCATCCTCGCCGTCATGAAAGACTTTCCCGATCACATATTGATCGACGCTGGCGGCGTCCGTCTCGCGACCTATGAAGCGGGCGGCGAAAACCTGAAGGCGCCGCCGGTCGTCCTCGTCCATGGCTGGCCGGAAATCGCCTATTCCTGGAAGAACCAGATGGCGCCGCTGGCGGCGGCCGGCTATCGCGCGATCGCGCTCGACCTCAAGGGCTTCGGCCGGTCGGACGCCCCGAAGGACAAGGCGCTTTACGATATTCGTCACCTGACGGACGATCTCGCCCGGTTGCTCGATGCGGTCGGCATTGAGCGCGCGATCTTCTGCGGCCACGATTGGGGCGGCGCCATCGTGTGGCCGATGGCGCAGCTCCATCCAGGCCGCGTCGCCGGCGTCATTGGCGTTTGTACGCCGCACCGCGCGCCGCCGCCGGTCTCGCCGCTGGCGATCATCGAAAAGCGCTTCGGTCCGAAACATTATTTCATCGCATTCCAAGAGCCGGAGGTCGCGGAAGCGATCTTCGCGACCGATCCCGAGAGATTTTTTCGCCTGATGTTCCGCCGGCCGCCAGCCGCGGCGGACGTTGAAAAGCTCGGCGTCCGGATCTTCGATCTTGTCGGGCGTTTTCGCGACGGTCCGCCGCCCGACCCCGCGGCGGTCATTGTCGGCGCCGAAGATCTCCGCGTCTATGTCGAGGCGTATCGGCGGTCCGGATTTCACGGCGGCGTCAATCTCTATCGCAATATCGACCGCAATTACGCGATCATGCGCGGCGTCGACCCCGTCATCCGCGCGCCGTCGCTTTTCGTCGGGGCTGAAAAGGATTTCTTCCTGCCGCCGTCGGGCGCCGACGGCATGGAGGCGCTGGTTCCCGACCTTGAAAAAGCGCTCATTCCCGATTGCGGCCATTGGGTGATGTGGGAGCAGCCGGCGGCGCTGAACCGGCTGATCATCGACTGGCTCAACCGCAAATACAAATCGCCGATAATTTGAAGCGAATCCGCCGCCTTGTTTTCGACAAATATCCAAACAGGGCGTAAATCTTTCGTGAGGGATTGCCGCGACGCTCTGCTCAAGGGACGGGAGCGTGCGGTCATGCGATCCATTGCCTTCATCTTTTGCGCCAGCCTTGGCGTCGCGGCGACGCCGGCGCTCGGCCAAACGCCGGACAATGCGCCCGCCGAAGCGACTTATGCGCCGTTCGCGGTGACCAAATCGCCGGCGCGGCGCGCGCACGCGATCTCGACTTTTGAGGTCGCGGGCGAGAACATTTCGCTCAATGCCTATGGACGGAAGGCGCACGCCCGACGCTTTGACGATGCGCGCGAGAGCGACGAGCTGCGCAAGTTGAGCGGCGCGTTTGATCCGGCGGCGCGCCCGGCGGTCGTCACGTTCGAGATGAGCGTGAATTTCTGAGGACAGATGGCAATTGGCGGCTTGACCGCCGGGGGGGCGTAGACCCGATGGCTGGCGGCGGAGAGGAGCGCGCGTACGGAAATTGAATCAGCTCTGGAAATTGCAAGTCAATTGTCGACGGCGAGGCGTGGGCGCAAACGGTGAAAACGGCGCCCAGCCACCGCCACGGCGTTCGCTGTCGACCGCCCTAGACTCTCAGGACCTCTTCGGCGGGACGGCGCAATGAAAACGGCAAATCAGGCGCGTATCCGAAACGCACCACGAGATTCACGCGCTTTCCAGTAACACCCAGGAGATCAGCCAGCGGCGCTCGATTTGCCAGCACTTCGGCGGGCTGGTTGACGAACGCGTGCTTGATGCCGAGTGCAGCGGCCTGCAAGGCAAAGGCCTGATAAGCTCGACCCGCCTGTATCCAGTGAGCTGGGTCGTCAGATTCCGCTACAAACACCGCGACCCCCGGGGTCGACGCCATTTGTTCGCGGTATTTCTTTGTTTCCGAGTCGACAGCAAAGACCATCGGAAAAATCACACCTGCGAGCCAGTCAGGCAGGCTCGGATTTCCTGAGCAGCCCGCGAAGAGCCCATCCTGAGTTGCAAGCGCGCTCTTCTCGTTGAATCGGATCCAGGTCCTGAGCTCCGCGACGAATGCGTCGTCTTGCATTTGCGCGCGATTGGCGTCGATGACGGCGTCGCGGATGCGATCTATCATTGCACGCTCGGTGGTGAGGCGGACATCGACGCCCTCGAAAGCGGCGGCGCCCTGAAGCAGCGCGAGCTGCTCGCTGGGGATCGGCTGCCCATCATAGACCGAGCGGGTGCACTGGCGGCGCGGGATGGCGTCGACGAGCGGATGAGCGCCGGCGGCGCTTGGCGTTAGCGCGACCTCAATACGCTTCGTCGCCGTGTCGAACGCCACATCCGCTGAGTACCCCATCGAGGGCGCTGCAACCGCAATATTCTCCGCGGCGCAGCCTAGCGTTGCGAAAACGTGATGATCATCAGGATCGACCGCGGGGCAACGTCGCGCCGCATCTGGAAAGACGGCAAGGCCTGTCGGTGTGCGTTCAAAGAACCAAGGCTGCGTATTATGACTATTGGCGGCGAGCGTGGCGAACCGAACCAATTCCGGAATCGGATCTCCTGCTCTGGTGTCGATCGGCCGGCGGAGAGCGGCGGCTGCATTCGCAACGCCGCCAGATTTCTCTGCGCAACCGGCGACGCACAGAAGCGAAGTCGTCATGCCTGCCCCAATCAGGGCCCGCCGTGTCAAATAGGTCATCGCGTCAGCTCCCGGCTTCCTGAATGGATTTGGCGTCACGCACTTTTGACCATGTGGACGCGAATGGCATTTGACCTAACGCAAGCGCACGGTTCTATCCGGGCATAATTCTGCAATTGGGCGATCCCGCCAGATCGGGGGTCTGAGGCGCCTCGCGGCTCAGGCCTCGACCCGCAAACTGCGCGGCCTCACCCGACGACGCCGCGCGCGCGAAGGTCAGCAAT
>JBGSNB010000471.1:0-4988 GCA_041739835.1 Parvularculaceae bacterium
GATCCCGGATACCAGCGCGCGCCGCCGAACGGGTTTTGCCGGCGGACCGCCGCCAGATAAGGGCCGAGCGCGGCCGGCGGATCGGGGTCGTCGAGAAGGCGCAAAATGCCGCCAAGATGCTCGTCGGAACGCGCCGCCTCCGGGCTATCGAGGTCGTAAAGGCCGCGGCCGGCATGGGTGTCGAGGACGGCGAAGGGCTTTTCCTTCGCCGCCAGCCGGTCGAGAATGAGCGCGAGGGCGGCGTGCTTGAGGACGTCGCAATGGTTGCCGGCGTGGAAGGCGTGGCGGTAATTCATCGCGAAAAGCCTATGGCCCGGCTCGGCGCGCAGGGGAATTGCGCTTGACCGCGCCCGGCCGCCAAGCTAGCTAGCCGCCTCTCATCAGAACCGGGCGACAGAAACCGGGGCCAAAAAGGACGCTCGCGCCCAACGGCGCGCACAGGAGTCGGAGCATGTACGCAGTCGTCAAGACTGGCGGTAAGCAATACCGCGTCGCCAAGGACGATGTCCTCAAGATCGAGCGCCTGCCAGGCGACGAAGGCGACATCATCACCCTTGAAGAAGTGCTGATGATCGGCAATGGCGCGGCCGTCACGGTCGGCGCCCCGCTGATCGCCGGCGCCTCGGTCGCCGCCGAAATCGTCGAACAGGCGCGCGGGCCGAAGATCATCATCTTCAAGAAGCGCCGCCGGCAGAATTACCGCCGCAAGAAAGGCCATCGCCAGCTTTTGACGATCGTCAGGATCACCGACATTTTGACCGACGGCGCCAAGCCCTCGGCGAAGAAGGCCGCGGCGAAAAAGCCGGCCGCGAAAAAAGCGGCGGCGCCGGCGGCCGAATTCGCCGACGACGTTTCGCTGATCGGCGGCGTCGGGCCGAAGCTGAAGGAAAAGCTCGCGGGCTATGGCGTCACCTCGCTGAAAGCGATCGCGGCGATGTCGGAAGCCGATGTCGCGAAAATGGATGAGGCGCTCGCGCTCAAGGGCCGCGCGACGCGCGACGAATGGGTCGAACAGGCGAAAGAACTGGTCGCCGGCAAGCCGCCGCGCGCCAAGACCGATCGCGCACGCGCGTCGGACGAAGAAGAATAGGATAAAGGAGACGGATCATGGCGCATAAAAAGGCAGGCGGTTCGTCGAAAAACGGCCGCGATTCGGAATCGAAACGCCTCGGCGTGAAGAAATTCGGCGGCGAGACGGTCGTTCCCGGCAACATCATCGTTCGCCAGCGCGGCACGAAATATCATGCGGGACGCAATGTCGGCATGGGCCGCGACCACACGCTTTACGCCCTTGAGGGCGGACGCGTCGAATTCGCGGTGAAGACGAAAGGCCGGCAATTCGTTTCGGTCGCCGCCGAAGAATAAGCGGATTTGACGGCGAGCTTTTGAAGGGCGGGCCCGAAAGGTCCGCCCTTTTGGCTGTCTGGTCGAATGTCCGGCGTTACGCCGCGGCGAGCTGGCGCACGACATATTGGAGAATCCCGCCATGCTTGTAATAGTCAAGCTCGTCGGCGGTATCGATCCGTACGAGGACGGTAACATCCCGTGACGACCCGTCGGCCGACCGGATCGCGACCGTCGCCTCCGATCGCGGCGCGATCTTGTCGACGCCGCGGATCGTCACCTCTTCATCGCCCGTAAGGCCGAGCGACGCCCAGCTGTCGCCGTCCTTGAATTGCAGCGGCAGGACGCCCATGCCGATCAGGTTCGAGCGGTGGATGCGCTCGAAGCTTTGCGCGACGACCGCCTTGACGCCGAGCAGGATCGTGCCTTTCGCCGCCCAGTCGCGCGACGAGCCGGTGCCGTATTCCTTGCCGGCGAACACGACGAGGGGCGTTCCGGCCGCCATGTAGCGCATCGCGGCGTCATAGATCGACAATTGCTCGCCCGACGGAATGTGCCGCGTATAGCCGCCCTCGACGCCCGGCAGCATCTGGTTCTTGATGCGGATATTGGCGAACGTGCCGCGCATCATCACGTCATGATTGCCGCGCCGCGAGCCGTAGGAGTTGAACTCGCTGACCGGCACCTGTTGGTCTTTGAGGTACTGGCCGGCGGGGCCTTTTTCCTTGATGTCGCCAGCGGGCGAGATGTGGTCGGTGGTGATCGAATCGCCGAAGAGCGCCAGCACGCGCGCCTTCTCGATCGGCGCCACGGGCTTGGGCGTCATCGTCATGCCGGCGAAATAGGGCGGGTTCGCGACATAGGTCGAGGTCGGCCAGCGATAGGTCTCGCCGTCGCCGGCGTCGATCTTGCGCCATTTGGCGTCGCCCTTGAAGACATCGGCGTAGCGCGTCGCGAACATCTTCGCGGTCACGTGTTCGCGCACGACCTCCGCGATTTCCCGGTTGCTCGGCCAGATGTCTTTCAGGTAAACGTCCTTGCCCTGATCGTCTCTGCCGATCGGCTCCGACGTCAGGTTGATGTTGAGCGAGCCGGCGAGCGCATAGGCGACGACGAGCGGCGGCGAGGCGAGGTAATTGGCGCGCGCGTCGGGCGACACGCGCCCCTCGAAATTGCGATTGCCGGAGAGCACCGAGCAGACCGCGAGGTTGTTGTCGCCGATCGCGGCGCTGATCGCTTCGGGAAGCGGCCCGGAATTGCCGATGCAGGTGGTGCAGCCATAGCCGACGAGGTTGAAGCCGAGCGCGTCGAGGTCGGCGGAAAGGCCGGCGGCGTTCAGATAGTCCGTCACCACCTGCGATCCCGGCGCGAGCGAAGTTTTCACCCACGGTTTCACTTTAAGGCCGCGCGCGCGGGCGTTGCGGGCGACAAGGCCGGCGGCGACCAGCACCGACGGGTTCGACGTATTGGTGCAGGAGGTGATGGCGGCGATGACGACGTCGCCATTGCCGAGGTCGAAATTTTCGCCCTTGACCGGCACGCGCCGCGCCAATTGGCCGGGCTGTCCGTATTCCTTGTCGAGCGCCTGGGCAAAGGACGCCGGCGCGTCTTTCAGCAGCACGCGGTCCTGCGGGCGCTTCGGCCCGGCGAGCGACGGGGCGACCTGCGCCAGATCAAGCTCCAGCGTGTCGGTGAATTTCGGCTCCGCCGTCGACGCGTCGCGCCACATGCCCTGCTCCTTCGCATAGGCCTCGACCAGCGCGGCGCGCTCCGGGCTGCGCCCGGTCGCCTTCAAATAGCGGATGGTTTCCGCGGTGATCGGGAAGAAGCCGCAGGTCGCGCCATATTCGGGCGCCATATTGGCGATGGTCGCCTGATCCTCGAGCGCGAGATGGTCGAGGCCGGGCCCGTAGAATTCGACGAATTTGCCGACGACGCCCTTCTTTCTCAGCATCTGCGTGACGGTGAGCACGAGGTCGGTCGCCGTCGTTCCTTCCGGGAGCTTTCCCGACAGTTTGAAGCCGATGACTTCCGGGATCAGCATCGAAACCGGCTGGCCGAGCATCGCGGCTTCCGCCTCGATGCCGCCGACGCCCCATCCGAGCACGGACAATCCGTTGACCATCGTCGTGTGGCTGTCGGTGCCGACCAGCGTGTCCGGATAGGCGAAGGTCTCGCCCTGGCGTTCCGCCGTCCACACCGTCTGCGCCAGATATTCGAGATTGACCTGATGGCAGATGCCGGTGCCGGGCGGCACGACGCGGAAATTGTCGAAGGCGCCCTGTCCCCATTTCAAGAACTGGTAGCGCTCGCCATTGCGTTCATATTCGCGGTCGACGTTTTTCTGGAAGGCGTTCGGCCCGCCGAAATAATCAACCATCACCGAATGGTCGATGACGAGATCGACCGGCGCGAGCGGGTTGATCTTTTCCGGGTCCTGGCCGAGCGCTTTCATCGCGTCGCGCATGGCGGCAAGATCGACGACGGCGGGAACGCCGGTGAAGTCCTGCATCAGCACGCGCGCCGGGCGAAAGGCGATCTCGCGGTCGCTGGTTCCGTCCTTCAGCCAGCCGGCAAAGGCCTTGATGTCGTCGGCCTTCACCGAGCGGCCGTCTTCAAAGCGCAACAGGTTTTCGAGCAGGACCTTCAGCGAAAACGGCAGTCGCGACAGATCGCCGAGATGCGCCTCCGCCGCCTTCAGGCTGTAGATCGAATACGCCTTCCCGTTGACGGTCAAAGATTTTTTTGTTTTCAGGCTGTCACGTCCCGGGATCACAGATTGCCTCCGTTCGCAAATTCCTCAAGAGTCGGCGCCCTTATGGCGTATCGGTCCGGCTTGCGCAAATCACTTGGGCGGGGCAAGTCGGGATGGCAAATATCGCGGGCGCGCCGCCGGGGCGCATGGTCGGTCGGAGAGTTCAGCGAATGAAACAGGTTTTCGGAGCGGCCGTCTTTATTGGCGCGGTATTGGCGATGATCGGCGAGGCGGCGGCGGAGCCGCAGCCGCTGGCGACGTTCAAGGACTGGAGCGTCTTCGTGCACGAGGCCGGCGGCGAGCGGATCTGCTTTGCCGCGGCCGAGGCGTCCGACAAATCGCCGAAATCCGTCAATCACGGCGACATCTTCTTTCTCGTCGCCAGCTGGAAGTCCGGCGCGGCGACGCACCAGCCGAGTTTTCGCGTCGGCTACACCCTGCAACAGGCGCCGGCGCCGACCGTCCGCATCGGGTCGGAAAAATGGGACATGTATGTGTCCGACAATGAGGCGTTCATCGAGAGCGCAACCTCCGAGCAAAGCCTCGTCGCCGCCATGCGCAAGGGCGCCGAAATGCGCATCAGCGCGATGTCGAACCGCGGCACCGCGACCAGCTATGTGGTGTCGCTCTCCGGCATCACGGCGGCGCTCGACCGCGCCCAGCAAGCCTGCAAATAGCGGCGCCTCTTTCGACTGATGGTCCGCCCGCGAGCCCGTCCCAGCGCCCTTCTTGCCGACGGCGCAAATCGCGCTAGAGCGGTTCCCGATCATTCTGGTTCATACCCTGCGGCAGTGAAGAAGTTGGCGATTTCGTCGGGGGTGATGAGGTCGACGAGGCGTCCGATGGCGGCCCAGAGGCCCTCGACGGTCCGTTCGGCGGCTTTTCGCAG
>JBGSNB010000472.1:0-2905 GCA_041739835.1 Parvularculaceae bacterium
ATGCCGCAGCGAGGCTTGGGCGGCAAACGGTCGCCGGCGTCTCGATCGACAGCTTTGCCGGCGCCTTTCGCGGGGACTACGCCGCGCGGCGCCTGGAAGGCGAGGCCGACATCTTGGCGCTTGTCAGCGATGCGCGGGTCGGGCGCATGCAGATCACGGATATGCCGGCTGCCGGGAAATTTGCGGTCGTCGTCGACATGACGGAAAAGTCGCTGCGCGCCGGCCCTGCCGGCGGCGCTTGTGTCGCGATTGAACGCGCCGGCCTGCGGATGGCGGAACAGGATATGGATGCGCGTGTCGGCGACGTGCTGCTTTGCCCGTCCGCCGGTCCGATGATCGTCATGCGCTGGGAAGAGGACGCGTCGGTCAGGATCAACGGCGCGATGACCGCGAAGAAGGCGCATTATCGGCTCGGCCGGACAATTTTCGACGGCGCGCCGCCGAACATCGATTTCGCGCTCGACTATGAACCGGCGTCGCGGACCAGCCGCCTCAGCGGCGACATCGCCGGCGGCCGGGTCCTCCTGAATAATGCGCTGATCCTGACCGGCGCAAGCGGGCGCTTTGACGTCAATATCGTCGGCGACGATATGTCGGCGAAGGCCGCGCTTTCGTCGATGAAGATCGCGCAGAACGCCAAACTTGAAATGGTCGCGCCGGTCGCCGTCACCGGCGATGCAACGCTTGCGGACAATATTGCGCGGTTCGATTTCAAGGTGAGGACGCCAGCCGGCGCGCCGCTTGGCGAGGGCCAGGGAAAGCATCAGGTGAAGACCGGCAAAGGCGAGGCGGTCTTTGATTCCGGCGTTTTGACCTTCGTGCGCGGCCTGCAGCCCGACCGTCTCATCCCGGCGCTGAAGGGCGTCATTTCAGCCGCATCGGGCGCCGCGGAAGGGCGCGCGCTGTTCCAGTGGACGCCGGCGGAGATGCTCTCGTCGGCGACGGTCAACCTTGACGATGTCTCGTTCGGCGGGCCCGGCGTCGCGGTGACCAGGACTGAAGGGGTGTCGGGGAAGATCGTGTTTTCGAGCCTGTCGCCGGTCGCCACCGGCGGCGAGCAGACGATCTCGATACGGCGGATCGATCTTGATGCGCTGAAGCTTGAAAACGGCGTGATGCGATTTGCGCTGCCGGGCGATGATACGCTGCGCATCGTCGAGGCGGAATTCCCATGGTTCGGCGGAACCATCGGCGCCTATGATTCGCAGATGTCGATCGCGGGCGGCGAATCGAAGACGACCCTCCAGATCGACAATGTCGATCTCGCCGACCTCCTTGGCTACATCAAGGTTGAAGGCCTTTCGGGCGACGGCACGATCGAGGGCGTGCTGCCGATCAGCTTCGAGGGCAGCAAGGCGCGGGTCGCCAACGGCATCTTGTCGTCGAAGGGCGCCGGCGTCATCCGCTATCAGGGCAAGGCTGCGGACGCGGCGTCGCAATCGAATGAACAAAGCGCGCTGGCTTTCGAAATCCTGCGTGAATTGCGGTTTGAGAAACTCGCGGCGACGATCGACGGCCCGCTCGACGGCACGTTGAATTTCAACATACTTTTCGACGGGCGCAGCGATATTCCGGTGAAGACCGGCGACAGGACCCAGCGTGTCGACAGCCCGGTCAAGTACCGGGTGACGATCAGCGCGCCCTTGTTGAGCCTTGTCGAGCAGGCGATTTTGTCCACGGACGTGAAATTGCAGCTGGAACGGGCGCAGGCCGAGCAAGATCGGTCGCAATGAGGAGAAATTGCGGCGGCGCGAGGGGGGTTTGCGCCCCTATTTCGACACGGCCCCGGCCTATGATACCGTCAACGCAGCGGTGATTCTCATGGAAGAGAGGGCGGGCATGCTCGGATTGAACTCAGGACAACGCCGGATGGGCGCGGTCGCACAGGCTTTCGTCTTGTTCTCGGCCGTCGGCGCTTGCGCGACCGTGAAGGTAGAAGCGCCCGACAAGCCGATCGAAATCAATCTCAATGTCAACATCAAGCAGGAAGTTCTGATCAAGATGGACAAGGAGATTGAAGACCTGATCGCCAACAACCCGGACATTTTCTAGCAAGCGCTGGAAGGAACAGAGTCATGACCAAATATCTCATCAAGACCGCGCTCGCCGCGTTGGCGTTCGGGCTGGCCGCGACAACCGCCGATGCCGCTTCGGCGGTCATCGAGGCCGCCAAAACGCAATGCGTCGTCGGCGAACAGTCGGACGGCTATCTCGGCGTCGTCGACCCCGTCGCCGCCAGCGAGGAAGTGAAGCGCGAAGTTCGCTCGATCAATCAGCAGCGCAAGGCCGCCTTTGCCGACCTCGCGGCCCGCAACGGCGTCACCATCGAAGATGCGGCGGCGTTGACCGGCAAGCGCCTCGTTGAAAGCGCGCCCTCGGGCCAATGCGTGCAGCTTCCTGACGGAACCTGGGCGAAGCAGCCCTAGAAACCGACACGCCGCCGCGAATCATCCATAACGGGTTCCTAGGAACGCCAGGGGCCCCGTTTTCATGACGCTTGCCAATCCAGACGAACTCGACGCCGTCAGCCTGTCCGCGCTGATGTCCTCGCGGCTTTGCCACGATCTCGTCAATCCGATCGGCGCGCTTTCGTCCGGGCTTGAAGTCCTCGGCGATCCGACCATGGACGCGTCGATGCGCGAGGCGGCGCTCGATCTGATCCGCTCGAGCGCAGAGAAATCCGTGGCGCTCCTGAAATACGCCCGGCTCGCCTATGGCGCTTCCGGTGGGCTCGGCGCCGAATTGCCCTATGAGGAAGCCCGGAACGTCCTCGACGCGCTGCTGCGCTGGACAAAAGCGAGCCTCGACTGGCGGATCGCGCCCGGACAGGCGCCCAAGGATGAGGTGAAGGCACTGCTTGTCATCGGCGCCGCGGCCGCCGACTGCGTGCCGCGCGGCGGGTCCG
>JBGSNB010000480.1:0-8643 GCA_041739835.1 Parvularculaceae bacterium
GAAGGCGTCGCTACCGCCCCCGCCGTCGTCGCCATGGCCAGACGCGCCGGCGTCGACATGCCGGTCTGCACGGCGGTTGCGGATCTCGTTTCCGGCGCGCGCGGGCTTGACGAGATCATCGCCGCATTGCTGGCGCGGCCGCTGAAAGCGGAAACGCGGTAAGAAGGCTAATTGCCGCGCAGCCAGGCGCGGCAGTTCGCCTGAAACGGCTTTGACGACGCGCGCGCATTCCAGCCCGCCGTCCAGGCCTCGCCGCCTCTGACCCCGGCGACCGCGCGGCAATTTTCAAAACCGGCGCGATATTCCGAGGACAGGATGTCCGCCTCGCGAGCGAGGTCGAAGGCGTCATCGAAGCATTGGCAATAGACATCTTCGGCCGAAGTCGATGCCGAGGCGCCAGCGACGGTCGTCGGCGTGATGATCGTTGCGGTTGTCGGCGTCGAAGTCGGGGCGCGGCCCCAGTCGCCGCCGACGACCATGAAGATCGCCGCGCCAAGCACGATCAGCGCCAGAATGCCGCCGAAAACCGCTTCCACATTTCTCATGACGCCACCCGGTTTCACCGCGTCCCACCAACCCGATCTTAGCCGAGCGGGCGGCGATTGGGAAATCAAGACCGCACAACCGGCGCGGGCGCGCTGACTTGCCGGCCGCGGGGTCCGGACCCGCGATCACGTTATCGCGGAGCGCCAGGAACATTCTCGACAGTCCCGCCTGCCGACTTTATTGTATTGGCGGAGGGAAATCGGTCAAATGACTTCACACCACGAGCAAATGCTGGCCGGGGTCGGCGTGCAGCCGACGCGAATACGGCTCGCGCTCGCGGAATATTTGTTCGACGGCGCCCACAAGCACGTCACCGTGCAGGAGGCGCTGGCGGCGCTTCGGAGCAAGCGGCATCTTCCTTCGCTCGCCAGCCTTTACAACACGCTGAATGAGTTCTGCCGCGCCGGGCTTGTCCGAAAGGTGACGCTTGACGGCGGGGCCGCCTGGTTCGACACCCGCACCGAGCCGCATTACCATCTCTATCACGAAGATGAAGGCCGCCTTGAGGATATTTCGGCCGAAGCGTTGAAGATCACCGGCCGCCCGCGCTTGCCGAGGGGATCTTCGGTCCGCACCATCGACGTCGTCATTCGCGTCGGCAAGAGCTGACCGCGTCAGCGCCGGTTCCGCCGCGCCAGCAGTTTCAACCGCAGCGCATTCAGCTTGATGAAACCCTCGGCGTCCTTCTGGTCATAGACCGCATCTTCCTCGAAGGTCACGTGCGCCATTGAATAGAGCGATTTCGCCGACGCGCGCGCAATGACGTTGGCTGAGCCCTTGTAGAGCTTCAATGTGACGACGCCTTCCACATGCTCCTGGCTCTTGTCGATCAGCGCCTGCAGCATTTCGCGTTCCGGCGCGAACCAGAAGCCGTTATAGATCAGCTCGGCGTAGCGCGGCATGATCTCGTCCTTCAAATGCCCGGCGCCGCGATCAAGCGTGATCTGTTCGATGCCGCGATGCGCCGCAAGCAGGATGGCGCCGCCCGGCGTTTCATAGACGCCGCGCGACTTCATGCCGACAAAGCGGTTCTCGACGAAATCTAGGCGTCCGACGCCGTGCTTGCGGCCGAGCTCATTCAGCGCGGCCAGCAACGTCGCCGGCGACATCGCCTCGCCATTGACGGAAACTGCGTCGCCGCCTTTGAAGCCGACCTCGATGATCTCCGACTTGTCGGGCGCGGATTCCGGGTCGACCGTGCGCTGATAGACATAATCGGGTGCGACCTCCGCCGGATCTTCCAGCACTTTCCCTTCCGAGGACGTGTGCAGAAGATTGGCGTCGACCGAGAACGGCGCCTCGCCCCGTTTGTCCTTCGGGATTTCGACCTGATGGGCCTCCGCCCAGGCGATCAGCTTCGTGCGCGAGGTGAGGTCCCATTCGCGCCACGGCGCGATGACCTTGATGTCAGGGTCGAGCGCATAGGCGGACAGCTCGAACCGCACCTGATCATTGCCCTTGCCGGTGGCGCCGTGCGCGACGGCGTCGGCGCCCGTCTCCTTCGCGATCTCGACGAGCCGCTTGGCGATCAGCGGCCGCGCGATAGAGGTGCCGAGCTGGTATTGGCCCTCGTAAAGCGCATTCGCGCGCATCATCGGGAAAACGAAATCGCGGACGAATTCCTCGCGCAGGTCTTCGATGTAGATTTCCCTGACGCCGTTGCGCTGCGCTTTGCCGCGCACCGGCTCCAGTTCATCGCCCTGCCCGAGATCCGCGGTGAAGGTGACGACCTCGCATTGATATTCGACCTGCAGCCATTTCAGGATCACCGACGTGTCGAGCCCGCCGGAATAAGCGAGCACGACCTTTTTCACGCCTTTGAGCTTCGGCATTGCGAGGCCTCCCTAGTTTGCGGCGAACCGCATAGCGGAAAGCGCCGATCACGCGAAGATGTTTTTTCGCGAGCGGACCTGTCGACCGTCGCATGCCGAAACAGGGCTGACCGGAAGTTCGCCGCGGCGCTAATCGTCGCCGGTCACTTTCGCGCGGCCGGCTTTCACTTCGCTGCGGCGCGCCTTTCCCTGCAGGCGCTTTCGCTTGGCGGATTTCGGCGTCTTTGTCGCGATGCGTTTTTTCGGCGGCGTCGCCGCCTTTTCGATCAGCATTGCGAGCCGCGCGCGAGCGTCGGCGCGGTTGCGCTCCTGCGCGCTGAAGCGCGAGGCTTCGATAATGATGATTCCGTCTTTCGTCGCCCGCGCGCCGGCGAGCTTGATGAGGCGGACCTTGACGGCGTCGGGGAGCGCAGCGGCGCTGCGCGCATCAAATCGCAACTGCACCGCAGACGAGACCTTGTTGACGTTCTGGCCGCCGGGCCCCGAGGCGCGGATGAAGCGTTCCTCGATGTCCTTTTCGTCGATGAAGAACGACCCGGCGCGCATTACCGATCGGACGCGGCGAGGCGCTCTTTCAGCTTCTCGCTCGCCCTCGCCTTGACGCTCTCCGACTTCAGCTGGCCGCAGGCGGCGAGGATATCGCGACCGCGCGGCGTGCGGATCGGCGAGGCGTAGCCCGCCTTGTTGACGATCTCGGCGAAGGCCTCGATCCGCTCCCAGCTCGAGCATTCATAAGGCGCGCCGGGCCAGGGGTTGAACGGAATGAGGTTGATCTTCGCCGGAATATCCTTCAGCAGACGGACGAGCGCGCGCGCTTCGGCGTCGCTGTCGTTGACGCCTTTCAGCATCACATATTCGAAGGTGATCTTGCGGACATTCGAGACGCCCGGATAGGTCCGGCAGGCTTCCATGAGTTCCGCAATCGGGTATTTGCGGTTGATCGGAACCAGCGCGTCGCGCAATCCGTCATTCGTCGCATGCAGCGAAATCGCCAGCATCGTGTTCGCGATCTCGCCGAGGCGCGAAATTTCCGGGACGACGCCGGAGGTCGACACGGTGATCCGCCGCCGCGAAATCGATATGCCGTCGCCGTCGGCGATGATCTCGATCGCCCGCGCGACATTGTCGAGATTGTATAGCGGCTCGCCCATACCCATGAAGACGACGTTGGAAAGCCGCCGGTCGTCGGCGCCGGACGGCCATTCGGCGAGGTCGTCCTTGACCGCGATCACCTGCGCGACGATTTCGGCGGCGGTCAGATTGCGGACGAGCGCCTGCGTCCCGGTATGACAGAAGGTGCAGTTCAGGGTGCAGCCGACCTGGCTTGAGACGCAGAGCGCGCCCGCCCGGCCGACATCCGGGATGAAGACGCATTCGACTTCCGCGCCGGGCCCGAGTTCAATCAGATATTTCCGCGTGCCGTCGATCGACACTTGGCGGTCAACGATCCTGGCGCGCGCGAGGCTGAACAGGCCGGCGAGATCGGCCCGCATCTCCTTGCCGATATCGGTCATCGCCGCGAAATCGGTGAGGCCGTAATGATAGGCCCAACGCCAGAGCTGGCTGGCGCGCATTTTCGCCTTCTTCGCATCTAGCAAGAGCGCGTCGGCGATGACGGCGGCGATTTCAGCGCGGGAGAGACCGAACAGCGCCCGCGGGGGCGTCGCTGCGTCCGGCTTCGCCGCTGCAAGGTCAAGGGCTGTCATGGGGCCGGGATATACGGGCGAAAGCCCATCCCGGCAACAAAGGGCGGCGACGATAAGGCGCCCTTCTTTTGAACCGCCCTGTTCCTTTTTTCGGCGGCCTGCGCGGGCTGCAGCCGCAATAGGCGCCCTTTCGCCGAACTCGAAAGGGCGCCCTGTTTTTGCGCGCAGCTGGGCGCTTGGCTCTTTCGGCGTTCCAATGGCCCATGCGAGGCAATCGGAACGACAAAAGGGTTTCACGATTTCAAAGAGCCGGCGCGCGCCAGCGCGACGCGCGCCCTGACGCCAAGACGAGCGAGGGCAGGCATGTGTGACGGGAAATCAAAAATCAATTTTCCCGGGCGCGCTGGCGCAGAAGAAAGTGGGCGCTCGCATTAGACAGTTGAGATCGAAGCGGGCGGGTTTAATTTAGTTCCGCACTGAACAGGCGTCGCTCAATCCTCATGCCGGATCGGCCGACCGTCATCCTCGAAAAAGAGGATGTCGCCCGGCTGGCACCCGAGCTCCTTGCAGATCGCTTCGAGCGTCGAGAACCTGATCGCTTTCGCCTTGCCGGTTTTCAGGATCGAGAGATTGGCGATCGTCACGCCGACGCGTTCGGAGAGTTCCGTCAGGCTCATGCCGCGGTCGAGAAGCACCCGGTCGAGTTTGACGGAAATCGACATCAGACGGTCAGGTCCTGTTCTTCCTTCATGCGCGCGCCCTCGCGGAAAACCTCCGCCAGCACGAAGACCGCGGCGATCGAGATGAAAATCATCAGATCGAGCCCCACATCGACGTCCGCGCCGGTGATCATGGCGAGGATGCCGATCACGATCTTCGACAGCTCGCCGACGAGGAGCGCGACGCCGACATTGCGAAAGCGGACGGCGTTCTCTTTGACGAAGGGCGAACCGAACCGCAGCGTTTTCAGGAGTTCAAGAAGGCGCTCAACGACGTAAAGCGTGACGCCGAATGAAATGAAGTGACGCAGCACGACGACGAAGTCGCCGGCGTCGACGCCGATATCCCCTTCGATTGACGCGCCGTCGATCCGGGCGATCCAGTCGGCGAAAGCCGGGATCAGCGGTATCGCGACAATCGCCGCCGACAGGCCCGCAAAGCCGATCCAGACGATGACGCGGATGACGTGAAGGCCGACCGCGAGAATGGAAGCGAGCGATCCTTTGCCGATAGCCCTGATCATGATGGAACTCCGTCAGCGCGTGAGCGCGACGCCGCGCTCTAGAAGAACACGACGCCGCAGAGCCGTTCGGCGCAGAGGCGCGCCTCGCCTTGTTCCGCCGCGCCCGCCATTTTCGCCAGACTGACGGCGGAGAGGAACGCGGCGGCGGCGAGCGTGGCCGCTATAATGAGATTGACCGCCTTGGCCATGAAAAGCACCCTTTTTCCTGAGCCTACTGGGCTTACGCGACTGCGATCCGGCCGATGGCCGAGAAATAGGCGGCGCCGATCAGCACGACCGAGGCGATCGTAACGAAACTGTTGACAAAGAGGCCGACAGAACCGATGTTGAAGTAAGCGTGATTGCGTAACATTTGAATTTCCTTTCGTTGGTGCGCGAACGCGTTTTGGCTGTTTTTCTTGAGCGGCTTGGCTTCGGCCTAGCCGCTCTTTTTTTGTCTTCCGGCTGTTTTTCGTCTTCTTGTTTGGCTAGTCCGGTCTTTCCGCCGGCGGCGCTGTGTTTTCGCGTCTTGTTGAATATCGATATACACTTATCGAAAAACGATGCAAGGGGTTTTCGTCGAGAAACGATAAATTTTTTCCGAAAACCGATATGGAGGATTTTTTGACTACCCGGAAGCTGTCGCCCGGACGACTGGTGATCGCCAGCCATAATTCCGGTAAAGTAAAAGAAATCAATGCGTTGTTGTCGCCGTTCGGAGTCGTCGCCATGTCTGCCGGCGAGTTGGGCTTGCCGGTCCCGGTTGAAGATGAAAATTCGTTCATGGGGAATGCGCGGATCAAGGCGCTGGCTGCGGCGGGCGCGTCCGGGCTGCCGGCGCTCGCCGATGATTCAGGTCTCGAGGTCAGGGCGCTCGGCGGCCGGCCTGGTATCGCCACCGCCGACTGGGCCGAGACGCCGACCGGCCGCGATTTCTACGTGGCGATGGAACGCGTGCGGCGCGAGCTTGCGGCGAGCGGGTCGACGGACCGCACGGCGCGTTTCGTCTGCTGCCTCTGCCTTGCCTGGCCGGACGGCCATACCAAGGCCTTTCTCGGGACCGTTGAAGGGGCGCTGAGCTATCCGCCGAGGGGAGAAATGGGTTTCGGGTTCGATCCGGTCTTTGTGCCGAAGGGCTACGAAATGACGTTCGCCGAGCTTGATCCCGCGACCAAGCATGCGATTTCGCATCGCGCCGACGCGTTCCGCCAGCTTGTCGAGGCTTGCCTCAAATGAGCAACGCGCCGGGCGGCGGCTTCGGCGTCTATGTCCATTGGCCGTTCTGCACGCGGATCTGTCCCTATTGCGACTTCAACGCCTATCGCGATCGCGGCGTCGATACGGGGCGCTGGATGAATGCGCTGGAAGCCGAGTTGGCGCACTGGGCGGCGCGAACCGGACCGCGTCCCCTCACCAGCGTCTATTTCGGCGGCGGCACGCCGAGCCTCGCCGATCCGTCGATCATTGCGGCGGTCATCGACGCCTGCGACCGGCTCTGGGGATTTGACGGCGATCCCGAGATCACGCTCGAAGCCAACCCGACCGACGCCGAGCGCCAGCGCTTCGGCGCGTTCAGCAACGCCGGCGTCAACCGCCTTTCCCTCGGCGTGCAGTCGCTCGACGACGCGGCGCTGAAATTTCTCGGTCGCAATCATGACGCCGAGGCGGGATTGCGGGCGATAGCAGAAGCGCAGTCGGTATTCGCCCGCGTCAGCGCCGATCTCATCTATGCGCTGCCCGGCCAGTCCGATCAGCAGTGGGCGGATCAACTGGGCGCGCTTCTCGCAACCGGGATCACGCATCTGTCGGCCTACCAGCTGACCATTGAACCGGGGACCCAGTTCGAGCGCGCGGTCGCCGCGCGGCGCTGGACGCCGGCGGATGACGATCGCAGCGCGGATCTTTATGATTTGACGCAGGCGCTGACCGCGGCGGCTGGCCTTCCTGCTTATGAAATTTCGAACCACGCGGCGCCAGGCGGTCAGTCGCGCCATAATCTCATCTACTGGCGGCAGGGCGATTATATCGGCGTCGGACCCGGCGCGCATGGCCGTCTGACGCTGGACGGCCGACGCTACGCCACCGAAACTGCGTTGAGCCCGGATGACTATCTGCAGTGCGTCGAAACGGAAGGCTGCGGCACGACCCTTTTTGATCCGTTGTCGGAGGATGCGGTTTTCACCGAGCGGATCGCCATGAGCCTTCGCACCGTCGAGGGAACCGCGCTGTCGCCGGCCGAATGGCGCGCCGTCGGCGAGAGCCTCGCCGCGCTTCAAACGGAAGGCATGCTGACGCGCGAGGGAGATCGCCTGATCGCGACCAGCGACGGACGGCGCTTGCTGAACGCCGTCATCGCGCGCCTTCTTGGGTAAGGGTTTTTGACCAGTTTAAACGCCGCCGCGCGGTCGCGCATGGCGCACCAATGTGAAGTTCAGCGTCTGACGCCGTCTATTTTTCGCCGCTTGCTTTCTTTTCGCGCGGCGGCGCATTGACGGCAACGAAATCTGAATAGGTGATTTTCACGTCTTGCCTGAACGATTTCAGCATCGCCTTGCCTTCAACGCTGGAACGCGCCTCGATCAGTATCGGCAACCCGTTCGGACCGACCGGCGCGAATCTCTGGCTCTGCCGCATAGTGGCGATCCTGGCGATCGCCGCTGGTTTGAACGGCTTGATGGACCTGATTTCGATTTCCGAAACATACCCGCCGGCGCGGTCGAGAGTCGCGCGCGCCTCAATTGCGTCGCGCATTTCCGCAGCCATGTCGGGGCCGTCGAGCGCCAGGCGGAATACTGCGGCGCTGGCGGTTTCGCTTTCAATCGTCGGGGTTTCGATTTCGTCGGCGAGGCCGTCATAAACAAGAGCGCCGTCAGCGTCGTTGTCGGCGGACAATTTTTCGAGCGCCTTGCGTTCGTCCCTGGTGAGCGCGGCGGGCGGCGGATCAATTGGCGTGAACCGTGCGCCAACGGGCAAGTTCGGATCGAACCGCACGACGTAAGTCTTGTCCGGGTTTTTGGCGAGGTCCGTATAGCCCATCGTAAAAGCGAAACGCTGCTCGCCCTCATTTTTCGCGCGCGCCACCGTCGCTTCGAAGGCGCGCAACGGATCGGCGGGCGTTGTTTCCGCCTGCGCCGCCGACGCAGCAATCAGCATCGCCAGCCCAACAAGCCGCACGGATCAGCTGCCGGGCGTGAACGAGCGCGGCGCGGGATCGATGACCTGAATGCCGCCGGGCTGGATTTCGAGGATGGCGAGGCCGCGTTCGATCGAACCGTCGGGACGGAAACGGAAGAGGCCGTCCGCGCCGAAATAACCGCTCTGATTGGTGATCAGCCGCTCATCGAAGCGGTCGCGGCGGCGCGGCGCCTGACCAAGGCGGGCGGCCAGCAGCGTCGCG
>JBGSNB010000351.1:0-6876 GCA_041739835.1 Parvularculaceae bacterium
GAGCGGCTCGCCGAAGCGGCGCCCGCGGCGTTGCTGCTGATCGCGCTGAGCGCGGCGCCGATCCTCTTCTTCAATGCGGTCGAAGAGCGTCGCTGAACTAAGAACGGTCGCACGCCCGCGCCGCCTCGACGGCGTCGCAAATGTGATGCGCCTGGTCCGGCGTCAGATAAGGATGCATCGGCAGCGAGATGACCTCGTCGCAGACGCGCTCGGTTTCGCCGAGCCCTTCCGCTGGCGCATATTTTTCGAATGCCGGCATCTTGTGCAGCGGCGTTGCGTAATAGATCGCGGTCGGAATTCCCTTGGCCTTCAGGCGCGCCGCAACCTCGTCGCGGCGCGCGACGCGGATCGTGAAATAGCCATATCCGGACTTAGCGCCCGGCAGATGCGCCTGCGGCCGGGCGAGGGTCGCCAGCCGCTTTTCGTAAATCGCGGCGATCATCTGGCGCGCGTCAAGCTCCTCGTCGAAAATCGCGAGTTTTTCGAGCAGCACCGCCGCCTGGAAACTGTCCATGCGTCCATTGAATCCGACGCAGACGGAATTCTTGCGCGCGCCATCCGTGCCGTGCCAGCGGATCGACATCCAGCGCTCGATCACGTCGAGCGACTGCGCGAGAATTGCGCCGGCGTCGCCATAGGCCCCGAGCGACTTGCCGGGGAAAAAACTGGTCGCGGTCGCCGGCGCGAGATCTCCGACCCAGCGGCCGTTCAGCCGGCCGCCGAATCCCTGCGCGCCATCGGCGAGCACGAAGAGATCGTCGCGCGCTGCGATTTTGAGGATTGAAGGATAATCGGCCGGCGACCCGAACAAATCGACCGGGATGATCGCGGCGGGGCGCAATCTGCCGCCCTGCTTCACCGCCGCAATGCGACGTTCGAGGTCCGCCGGATCCATGTTGAACGTCGCCGGATCGATATCGACAAAGACCGGCGTCGCCCCGGTCAGCAGCACGGCGTTCGCTGTCGCATTATAGGAAAAGGCCGGAATGAACACCGCGTCGCCGGTGTCGATGCCCTGCGCAAGCAGCGGAATGATCAGCGCGGCGGTGCCGCTCGCGCAAGCGACCGCGGCGGCGGTGCCGGTCTTTTCGGCGAGCAGCGCTTCCAGCTCGTCGATCTCCGGCCCGGCGATATAGCGCCCATGATCGAGCACCGCCTGCAGACGCTTTTCGATGCGCGTCCGGATGCGCGTTTGCTGCGCCTTCAGGTCGATGAAGGCGATGTCGCCGACTTCCGTCTTGCCGGCAAGCGTCAAATTGACGACGCCGTTCATGCGATCAGTCTCTTGGCGTCGCCGGCGACCCCTGCGTTCAGCTCAAGCCGCGCATCCTCAATCAGGATAGCCCATTCGAGCGCGCTCCTGCCGGCCCTGCCATCGACGATCGTCGGCGCGCCATCGAGGATCGACGAGAAAAACGCCTCAACGCTGGCGCCGAGCGGATCGGCGAAGGCGCTTTCGACGGTCGCGCGAGTTCCATTGCGGACAACGCTGCGCGCCATGAAGTCGATTTCGATCGCGCCGTCATCATAGGTTGCGGTCAGCTGCCGCCGGCGCTGGTTGGCGCGACGGCTGGCGATGAACGACGCTTCGCGTCCGCCCTCGAAAATCAGCGTTGCAACCGTCTCATGCGCATCGCCGCAGGCGGAAATCCGCTGCGGCCTGCCGCAACCGAACAGACGCGCGATATCGAGATCGTGGATCATCAGATCGTAAACGACGGAGACATCCTCGCCGCGTCCGCAAGGCGGCGCACAGCGTGAAAATTCGAGCCGTCGCGGCAGGGCGTCAGCACGCGGCGCGCCGAGCGCCTCGAGCACGAACCGTTCCTGGTGCCCGACCTGCAGCACGACCGCTTTTTTCTCGGCAAGGCCGATCAGCTGATCCGCCTCGCGCAAATTCATCGCCAGCGGCTTTTCGACATAGACATGCAGGCCCGCCTCAAGCGCTTCGCGCGCCAGCCGGTAATGCGTCGGCGCCGGCGAGGCGATCACCAGCGCGTCAACGCACTCGACGAGGTCGCTGAACGCGGCGAAGGCGCGGCACCCGAATCGGTCGGCGACAGCGCGCGCGCGGCCCTGATCGAGGTCATGGATACCGACCAGATCCGCTCGAGCGGAGGCAAGGTGCTTGCCGGCGTGGAACGCGCCGAAAACGCCCGCGCCGACGACGCCCGTTTTCAGCTTCTTCACCACGCGGCTCGCTCCAAGGCCAAGACTGGCGGCGACCATAGCCATGGTTGCTTACCACCGATACCTGCGGCCGCAACCAATCCTTCAAACTATGTTGCGGCCTGTTTCAAACGCTTATTCGGCGCGCTTGCGGCTTTCCTTTAATTCATCCGACAAAAGGAACGCCAGTTCGAGCGCCTGCGTCGCATTGAGGCGCGGATCGCAATGCGTGTGATAGCGGGAAGACAGGTCGCTTTCCGAGATTTCCTGCAGCCCGCCGAGGCATTCGGTCACATTTTGGCCGGTCATTTCCAGATGGACGCCGCCCGGATAGGCGCCTTCGGCCCGGCAGATCTCGAAAAATGAATCGATTTCCGAGCGGACATCATCGAGACGGCGCGTCTTCAGGCCGCCTTCCGCCTTGATCGTATTGCCGTGCATCGGGTCGCTGGACCAGACGACGGAGCGGCCCTCGGACCGCACCTTGCGGACCAGCTCCGGCAATCCCTCGCTGATCGCCTGCGCGCCGAAACGCGCGATCAGCACGATCTTGCCGGCTGTATTCGCCGGATTGAGAACATCGAGAAGTCCGATCAGTTCGTCGGGTCGCAGCGATGGGCCGCATTTGACGCCGATCGGGTTTTCGACGCCGCGGCAGAATTCGACATGAGCGCCGTCGAGCTGCCTTGTGCGATCGCCGATCCAGATCATGTGCGCCGAGGTGTCGTACCAGCGCCCGGAGGTCGAATCGATGCGCGTCATCGCCTGTTCAAAACCGAGCAGCAGAGCCTCGTGGCTGGTGTAGAAATCAACCTCCCGGACCGCGCGCACTTCCCTGCCGTTGATGCCGCAGGCTTCCATGAATTTCAGCGCTTCGGAAATGCGATCGGCGAGCGCGCGATAGCGCTCCGCCTGCGGATTGTCGGCGACGAATTCGAGGTTCCAGCGATGCACATTGTGAAGGTCCGCATAGCCGCCGCTGGCGAAGGCGCGGATCAGGTTCAAGGTCGCCGCGGACTGGCCATAGGATTTCAGCAGCCGCTGCGGATCGGGCGCGCGCGCCGCCGCGTCGAATTCCATGCCGTTGATATTGTCACCGCGATAGCTCGGCAGCGTCACCGCGCCGACCGTCTCCGTCGCCGCCGAACGCGGCTTGGCGAACTGTCCGGCGATGCGGCCGATCTTCACGATCGGCATCGCGGCGCCGAAGGTCAGCGCCACCGACATCTGCAGAAGCACCCGAAACGTGTCGCGGATATTGTTCGGGTGAAATTCCTTGAAGCTCTCGGCGCAATCGCCGCCCTGCAAGAGAAACGCGCCGCCCTCGGAGACCCGCGCCAGCTCGGCCTGCAGCGTCCTCGCCTCGCCAGCAAACACCAGCGGCGGATAGCCGGACAACTCGGCTTCGACCGCCGCGAGCGCGGCCGGATCAGGATAATCGGCCGGCATGTGGCGAGCCGGCTTTGCGCGCCAGCTGTCAGGCGTCCAGGTCATTGATCCTCCAGGGCCGTCTCCTTTACGACCCGTCCTGCCGCATCGCAACATCACGGCGAGCGACGAGGTTCAAAATTGCGGTGGACCGGTTAATAAGTCGGGGTCTGGAACAGGGGATACGCCATGAGAAGGAAATATGGGCTTGCCGTCGCCATCATAGCCGCGTGGGCGACGGGCGCCGCGGCGCAGCGCGATTTTAGCGAAGTCGAGATCAAGACGACCCTGGTGACGCCCGGCGTCTATATGCTGGAAGGCGCCGGCGGCAATATTGGGCTCTCCGTCGGACCGGACGGCGCTTTTGTCATCGACGATCAGTTCGCGCCGCTCGCCGACAAGATTGCGGCGGCGATCGGCAAGGTGAGCGCCGAGCCGGTGCGGTTCGTGCTGAATACCCACTGGCATGGCGATCACGCCGGCGGCAACGAAGCCTTCCGCGCCAAAGGGGCGATCATTGTCGCCCATGACAATGTGCGAAAGCGCCTGAAGGAAGGCCTGAAGCGCGAGACCAGCGAGACGCGGCCGGCGCCCGCCGGCGCCTTGCCGGTCGTCACCTTCAGCGACAGCGTGTCATTTTACTGGAACGGCCATGAATTTCGCGTTCGCCACGCTGCGGACGCGCACACCGATGGCGACGCCATCGTCCATATCGAATCCGCCAAGGTCATTCACTTGGGCGACATCTTTTTCAATGGCGGCTATCCATTCATCGATATTGCGTCGGGCGGCGATCTCGATGGGCTCATCGCCGCGCAGGACGTCGTGCTCGGCTACATCGACGATGACACAAAGATCATCCCCGGCCACGGCCCGCTGGCGACAAAGGCGGACCTTGCCAGCCATGTCGCAATGCTGAAGGACGTGCGCGCGCGCATCAGCGCGCTGATCGCACAGGGGCTCGACGAGGCCGCCGTGATCAAGGCCGACCCCTTGAAAGACCTCAACGCGAAATGGGGCGTCGGATTCATCAATGGCGAGGCGATGACGCGCGCCGCCTATCGCTCGCTGAAGACAAAATAGCGGGCAGGTCTGCAACCGAAAACGCCCGCGAAGGGGTGCGCGGGCGTTTTCCTTTTTCGCTCGTTCAGGGGCGAGCGCAGTACTCGCCGATCAGGCCTTGATTTCCGCGCCGACGACCTTGCCGCGTTTGATCTGGCATTCGGCGATTTGCTCGTCGCCTCCCGAAAGCGGGATCAGCTTCATGGTGACAGTGCGCAGCGATGCGCCTTTGACGCTGACGAATTCCGTCTTGAAGGCGTCGACGGGCGCGAGGCCCTGCGTTTCGAGGGCGGAAGCGCACAGCGTGATCTGGTCGCTGGTGCCGGCGGCGAAGGCCGGAGCGATGCTGAGCGCGAGCGCAGAAGCGGCGACAGCGAGGAAGAGGTTCTTCATGGCGGGTTTCCTTTCAGGGTGGTGACGAACGCGTTTGGCTTTTTTATCTCGTTGATGTGATCCTATTTACTATTGTTTTTTAAAGTGTCAATATCATTTTTGTGCGGCGACGAAAAATTTGTTAGACTGCGCGCAAAGGCCGGCCCCAAGAACCGGCAGCCGAGGAAACGGGTCGAAAAGGTTATCAATGTCAAGGACTTACAATCAGGACTGCGTCCTGGCCTATGCTTTCGATCTGCTCGGCGAGCGCTGGACCTTCCTGATCATCCGGGAACTGTTCCTCGGGCCGCGCCGGTTCGGCGACCTTCACGCCGCCCTGCCCGGCATCGGCACCAACCTTCTCAGCAAGCGTCTGAAAGAGCTGGAAGAGGCCGGCCTCGTCCTCTCCGCCGGCGACGGGCGCAACCAGTATCGCTTGACCGACGCTGGCGAGGCGCTGCGTCCGACGGCGCGCGAATTGATGTACTGGTCGATCGAATATTTCATGAACCGTCCGGAGCCTTCGGCGCCCAAGGAGTGCATTTTCTCAAACGACCTCGTCCCCGACTCGGTCGCGCTCGCGATCGAGATGTTCGCCAACAAGAGCGGCATCCCGCATTCAAATTACGTGTTGCAGCTCAAGATCGACGATCATTCCTACACGTATTATTTCATGAACCGCGAGCTAGTGGCGCGCCGCGGCGGCGATACGCCGGCAGTCGCCAGGATCGAAACCGATGTCGCCACCCTGATGCAGGCGATGCGCGGCGAAATCTATATCGATGAAACGAAGAAGCGCTCGAAGCTGTCCGGCGACATGGGCGTCATCGACCATTTCATCGGCAGCTGCACGCCGGGCGCCGATGTCGCCTTCGAGGTCGCTGAATTCATCAAGCAGCGCAAATTGCAAAAGCGGCCGCCCTCGGTCAGGAAAGCGGCGGCACCGGCGTAGCGCGCGCGGCGTCTAGATAGCGCGCCGCGACGGGCTTGACCGATCCGGCCGCGAAGTCGAACAGCAATGGATTGCCGGTCGGAATTTCGACTTCGACGATTTCTTCATCCGACACGCCAAGCAGCAGCTTCACCAGCGCGCGCAGCGAATTGCCATGCGCGGCGATCAGCAGAGACTGGCCCTTTTTCAGGCGCGGCGCGATTTCCGCATCGAAGACCGGCCTCACGCGTTCGAGCGTTGTCTTCAGAGATTCGCTCAAGGGAATCTTGTCGCCAAGCCCCGCGTAACGCGGATCGCGCGCGGGATTGTGAGGGCTGTCAGGGTCGATCGGCGGCGGCGGCGTGTCAAAGCTGCGCCGCCAGATTTTCACCTGAGCCGCGCCGTGCTTTGCCGCGGTCTCCTTCTTGTCGAGGCCGGTCAGCCCGCCATAATGGCGTTCATTGAGGCGCCAATCCTTGATCACCGGCAGCCAGACCATGTCCATTTCATCAAGCGCGATGTTGAGCGTATGGATCGCGCGCTTTTGCACCGACGTATAAGCGGCGGCCCAGCGAACGCCCGTCGCCTTCAACAGCGCGCCAGCTCTCTTCGCTTCAGCCTTGCCCTCGTCGGTCAGATCGACATCGACCCAACCGGTAAAGCGGTTCTGGAGATTCCATTCGCTTTGTCCGTGGCGAAGGAGGGCAAGATGCGTCATCGGCGGCGAATCCTTCCTGTCAGGGCGCGTCGGAAGGGTTCATAAGGCGGCCGCCAACGATTGGCTACCGCCGAAAATGCGGTAAAAGGCGGCTTCCGAAAGGTTCAACCGATGTCGAAAACGCCCAAAGTCGCACTGGCGCTGCATGGCGGCGCGGGCGCCAAGGCCGGCCGCGACTACGCCAGGGCCGAGGCGC